>CAKUGW010000010.1 GCA_934654805.1 uncultured Kiritimatiellota bacterium | reverse complement strand
TATTTGATTTTCCATGCCGCATACCATATCAAATCTCCGCCGAAAAATCACCATATTTCTTTGCCGCCTCTATAGGACGTTCATCGGTTTTCTCCTTTCGATGCTATCGCGTTCCTTGTGACATTGCCATCAGAACGGCCAAAGCGACTTGCGCTTCTTCTTGCACGGTGGCTCCTCACGCTGACGCTGGCACTTCCGTGAATATTCTGCTGTATGTTCATCCTCAAGATTCGTATCGTTTGGCCTTGTATTGAACACGAACTGCGACATGCTCATGCCTCCTGGCCCCACGAAATTCCAATCGCCGTATATCTTACCGTAAAGCGCAGAAACAAGCCTACCCTCAGAATCCACCTTAGTCCTTGTGCGGAACACCAAATACCTGTTGGAGTTGAGTTGCGTTGTATATTCCGGCACCTTCACGGGTGATTGATCAAACCTATAACTGAATGTTTGCCGATAAACCGCATTAGTGTCAGCATGGTAAACACTCTCAAATTCAGAAGTCTTAGTCCGTTCCATCTCGTAAGCACCAGCATAAAGGTTGTTCGTGAAAGAGACCTCCATCGTCATATGATAATCATCGACAGTTGGGTTGTTGAGCGCAAATCGAAGGAGCATGTCATTCTTAATGCCCTGCCCATATGGCGAAACAAAATCGTACTTCTCGCAATCAAAGCCAATCCACTCGTCATAAACTGGCACCTTGAAGGACGTTCTTTCATCATGGAAACTCATGGGCTGTGGATTGATTATTTTCTTGAGCACAACTGTGTGTTGCGAACCATAAGGAATCCATTTGCCATCTTTAGATGTATGCCTATATGCATAGTTCGGCAGGACAAATTCAGACGCATAGTAGCCTTCCTTTGTTATCTGGCAGGTGATCCTGTTTGTGCATTTCCCTTGGACGATATATTCGCCATTAGTATCAGTACTTCCGCGAATGGGGATGAAATCTTTGTATCCGTCACCTGTCTGTAATCCACCCCATATCCGCGCATCTGCGACAGGCATCCCGTCCTGATCAACAACTTGGAGGCATTCTTTCGCTTGCGCACCATATCTACGCGCCTTTGCTAAAGTCAGCTCTTCGGCGCTTGGTCCTGCCGCATTCAGAATCAGCGGAATTGCGAAACACAACGATCTAACAATTAGTTCCATTTGAGGCTTCCTTTCGTTTTTAGTTCGTCGTAGAGCGCATTTTCACCGCGCTCGACCATCAGCACCTTCGCCGCGCCGGCGTCCAGCACCTGACGGACGATTTCGCTGCCGATCGATCCGCCGGCCCCTGTCACCATCACGCACTTGCCAGCGAAGCACGCCCTGACGGACGCATCCGCGAGTACACGTTCCTTGCGGTTCAGCAGCTTGGCCTCGCGGTTCCTGGCGTTCGCGAAAGCGTCCAGAGCCAGCGGATGACCAATGCGCCAGCGCCCCAAAGGACGCCATTGATGAGGTTGACCGTGAACGGCGGACGAATATGCACCTGCGCCTCGCTGCGAAAGACGATGCGGAAGAGCATCATGATCGCCACGGCACTGCCGAACGCCAGCATGAACCGCATCAGGTCCCGCGCCCTGAGCCTCCACCGGCGCAGGCAGTCGAAGGCGATCATCATCGCCAGCTGCACGAACGCGACGGTCAGAAACAACTGCCAGGTCGCCGCCCATCCCCAGCGGGGGGCCTGAAAGTCAAACCGCAAGGCGATGGCCGCAGCAAAGGCGATCATCATGATCGCCCCGTCAACCACCACGCCAAAGACAGCTTTCATGCCGATATTATATCAAAAGCGGACTATTCGTAGCGAAGACGCGCCGTAGCCGTGCAGGCGGCGGACGAGACGAAGCGGAGCCAGTAGGCGCGAATGGCGCTCAGGTCGTCCGTCACCTTTTCGCCCGGCTTCAGCTCGTAATTCTTGAGCTTCGCCCAGGTGCCACGTCCCGTAATGTCGATCTCCAGAGTGACCGTCGTCACGGAGGACGCCTCGACGGTCAGTCGCTTGCGGTCGAAGCCCGTCATCAGGTAGGGATCGCTCGGCTCGCCCGGCTTGACCGCAGTCTTCAGCCACGGACCGCCCTCCCCGCGGGGCTTCCCCATCTTCCAGAGATCATCCGCCACGCCGAGCCAAACCGCCGCGGTCGAGTTCTTCTCCGCCGCGCGCAGGATGCGCGGATTCGTCCCCTTGTAAAACCGCTCGACGCCAGTCAGCACCAGAAGTCCACGCCAGGAGCAGTAGTCCCTCGGATACCCGAGCATGGCAGAGGCCGTGACCGGACGAATCATCGCCATGCCGCCCGCATTCTCCGCCGGCAGCTCGTAGAAGTTGCCGCCCACGTTCATCAGGTCGCGTTCGGTGCAGACCTCGCGGCACTGCCGTCCACAGCCTAAAATCTCACCCTGCGGCATCGTCCCGTCCGCATACCAGCCGATAGACGGCAACCGCCAGCGACGGTTGTCATCGTCAATGACAAGGGCAGATGCCGCGTCCACCCACACGCCAGCGGTGCGAACGGACCCGTTCACACTTGCCGCGCAATTCGTGAGCATATCCTGCGCCTGCGAGGAGTCTGCATCGGCAACTCTCTTGAAGTTGAGTTCGCCGTCGATCTCATAGTAGCCGCGCATGCCGTTGTACGTCGTGTCGAGGAACTTGAGCGGCAGGCCCGCGCTCGCCGCGCCGCGCCGCACGAGCCCCTCAAGATCGCCCATCTGCGTGGTCGGGAAAAAGACGAGCCCCTCGAATATCTTGTCCGGCTTCGCTTCACGCCGATCCGCGTTCGCGTAATTGAAGAACGCCGTCACCTTCTTCGCGTCGCTCTTCGCGACAAGGCGCACCCACTCACCGGGGAGATCATCGAGCTCGACGATCTGAAGGCCGCCAGCCCCGTTAGAAATTCTATGACCGATAGAACTTCTGGCCACCCGCCAGACCCCATCGCCTTTCTCGTCGACTTCGAGGTCGAAGTCGAGCCCGCCCGTCACGTAGAGGGTTCGCCGGTCGTAGCCCGCGAGCAGATAGGCGTCGCTGCGTGTACCCGCCTTCACCGGCTCCTCGTGCCAGACCGAGCCGCGGCCGAGCGCGGGACCGAACGAACCGAGGTCCTTCGGGTCGACGAACCAGAGGTTTGAGTTGGAAGTCTCCGGACCCGCCACGCCGCCTTTCGCGCGGCGCTTGTTCAGGAACTCGTTCTTCGCCGAGTCGTCGCAGCCGAACACGACCTTGCCGTTCCACTCGAAGAAGTCGCCGATGACCTTCAGGTAGTTGGAGTACGGACGAATCCCCTTCGCGCTCTTCGGACCGAACGACGCGGGAAACTTCCAGAACGTGCCGTGCATCGTCGCCAAGAGGTTTTCCTGGTCGCCGATCTCGCGGATGCGCGGCCACTCGGTGTTCCATCCGTGCGCGCCGTCGTAACTGTGCGAGCCCTTCGGGAGCCGATAGTCGTGCCAGGTCTTGCCGTTGTCCGTCACGGCGAGGATCACGCTCTTGTGGTCCCAGCCCATCGCCCAAATGACGTTCGCATTCGGATGCTCGTTGCCGTAGATGCCGTCCTTCGTCGTCACCTCGGTGAACTGGTTGGTGCGTATGAGCGTCCACTGCTTGTCGTTCGGACGCCACTGCGCGAGTGCACCCGCCGGAATCGTCGAATCCCGCATCGCACGGTCGTTGAACCAGCCGTTGTTGGCGTAGAACACCTTGCCGAAGCCGCTGCACGTCCCCTTGCCGTGATAGCCGAAGAGGTTCGACTCCTCCGCCTCGTTCCATCCCTTTGGCGGCTTCACGCCGAGGTCCTTGAAGAACTTGCTGAAGTGTCCCTCGTTGAACCCGTCGCGGATGCAGGTGAAGGTGTCGAGCGTGTTGACGTCGAGCTCGTACAGCGCCTCCTCCATGTCGGTCACATAGATCTTGCTCTTCGGGTCCGTGACATGCCGCGCGACGCCGGTGAGGCGCCCGGGCATCGTGTGGATCGGCACGGTGCGCACCTTGCCGTCCTTGTCCACAAGATACGTGCCGATCAGAAGCTGCTGAGACTCACGGTGGATCAGGCGGTTCGCGTGCGTACCGCCGACGGATTCGGGACGGACGATTTTCCGCTTGTCGGGCGTAATCTGGTAGAGCTTGTCGCTGCCGCCCACAGGACAGTGCGGTCCGTAGGTGATGACCCACAGACTCCCCACCCACGGCACGACCGCGCCCGTACCGCATTCGCCCTCCTCGTTGCAGTACGCAAGTGACGGGTAGACCCCGCTCACGCACTTCGGCTCCGCAACCGCACTCCACGCGGCCATCGCCGCCACCATCATCGTCAGTCGGTTCATTTCCCTGCCTCCATTTTGCCAGCTCACGGCTTTCAACTTCACAATTTGCGAAATCGCGTGCATGGGAACCTCCTGATGAAATGTTACTTTTCAACGCTGAAAATTCTATCAATTTTCAGCGGAAAGTCCATCCGTCAAAGACGGATCTTGCGTTCTTTTTCGACGAACTTGAGGTCTTCGGACAACTTCAGCCCGGGACGGAACGGCTTCGTCGGATCTTCAGGATTGTAAGCCGGAACGGGCTTGCCCTTGATCTCCTTCGGCAGATTCATGACCTTGGCGACAGGAACCTCTTTGATGACTTCCTTCTCGACAATCTTCTCCACGATCTTCTCGACCGGTTTCTCCACGATTTTCTCGACAATCTTTTCGACCGGCTTCTCCACGATCTTCTCAACGACCTTCATCTGCGCCCCGTCGGAGACGGCCAGGCTGATGCTCATCGCGACCGTGCCGAAATGGACGATGTCGCCGTTGACAAGCTCAACCTTCGCGTTCGGAGCCAGCTGCTTGCCGCGGAAGAACGAGCCATTCGCACTGTCCAGGTCCTGCACAAACCAGCTGCCGTTCTCGAAGAACACCTTGGCGTGATGACGCGACAGAACGCCGAGCTGCATCGCGACCTTGTTGTCCGGTTCACGTCCAATCGTCACGGGCTCCGTGTCGGCAAACCCCCCTTCGCGGTAAACGTCGATGTTGTCAAATCGCAGGATGGCCTTCATCGCATGTCTCCTTATCCGATTATTTCCCGCAGTACTTCTTGAAGAAGGGCTCGACCGCCTTGCGCCAGATCACATAGCCGGCGTCCGTCAGGTGCAGGCGCTCCTGGTCGAAGAGCTCCGGACGCGTCACGCCGTTCGCGTCGACCAGCTTGTCGGCGAACGAGAAGCGGATCACCTCAGGCCCCAAATCGGCCTTCGCCAGAATCTCGTTCACGCTCCGCGCCTGCGCGTAAGCCTTGTTGTCAAAGCTCGGTCCGCGCGGGAAGATCGGCAGGTAAAGGATCTTCGCCTGCGGCTGCTTCTCGCGGATGACCTTGATGACCTCGCGCGTGCCCGCCGCGATGTCCTCCGGCTTCTGTCCGTGGCAGTTGTTCGTGCCGATCATCAGCATCACCAGTTTCGTCTTGTAGCCGTCAAGCTCGCCGTTCTTCGCGCGCCACAAGAGGTGCTGGACCTGGTCGCCGCCGTAGCCCGCGTTCAGAATCGTGTAGGTCTTGCGCAGGTCTTCGATCTCAGTCGAGGTGTCCTCGCCCTCGCCGACATCCCAGTAATGCGTGATCGAGTCGCCCATGAACACGAGGTCGATCTCGCCCTTCGACTCGGAGATGATCTTGCGGTTCTTCGCGATCTTCTCGAGCCACCAGCCGTCCGAAAAGTCCTTGCCGATCTGGATGCGCGTAGACGGCGCCAGCGCGGGCACGTCGCCCGCCGCGTACTGCCACGACGAGAGGTTCGGCGCGAAGCGGGACGCCACCCACTCGCCCGGCTTCGCCTTGAGACAGGCGTCGAGCGTCGGCTTGAGCGCGTTCGCCCACAGGACGTAGCCGAAGGTGCCCGGATGGAGTCCGTCAGGCATGATCTCCTTCGAGACCGTGCCGCCCGGGAGCGTGAACTGGTCGTTGATGTCGCACCACACGACGTGGCGTCCGTCGGCGAACTTGACGATCTCTCGGTTCACGATCTCGTTGCGCTGACGCTGCTCAGGAACGGAGCGTGGAAAGATCGGATGCAGGATGATCTTCGCGTCGGGCTGCTTCGCGCGCAATGCGTCCAGCACCCGCTTGATGCCGATGATCGAGTCGACCGGCGGTTCTTCGGACTGCGGGAAATGCCCCGTGTTGTTCGTGCCGATCATCAGCACGATCGCCTTCGCCTTGTAGCCGTCGAACTCGCCGTTGGCGATCCGATAGAGAACATGCTCCGTGCGGTCGCCCGAAAATCCGAGGTCAATCGCCTTGTACGGCTCCGCCGCAAATGTCTCGTCCCAGACGGGCTTGCCGCGCCAGTTGTCCTCCCAGAAATCGGTGATCGAGTCGCCGAGGAAAATGACCTCGCTCCCGCCCTTCTCCTTCAGCTCCTTCGCCTTGTCGCTGAACTTGCCCGGCCACCACTTCTTGGCCCAGTCCGAATCCGGCGCGTTCGGCGTGACGGCGCGGATGTCCGCAAAAGCCGGCGCGGCAACCGCGGCGGCGAGACAACAGATGACAATGCTTCTGACTTTCATTGCTCGTAGTGGCGATGGTAGTACTGGTTGAAGGCGTAGAACATGACGTTCACGCCGAGCTTGTAGGCCTGGTCGGCGACTTCGGCGGAGGCGCCGGAGTGGCCGTCTTTCCAGGCGTCGTTGATGTCGCCCGGATGGTAGAAGACGCACCAGCGGCCTTCGTCACGAATGCCCATCGCACGGTAGCCGGCATGGTGCCAGAACGGCGGTGCGCCGTCCGGGAAGACATACGGACGCTGATAGATCGTGTCGTCGTTGGAAATGTCGACGAGGGGCTTGCCGGGGAAGACGCGCCGGAGGAGGTTGCGCACCTGTCCGTCGAAATAGCCGCCGCCGTTGTCGATGAAGAGCATGCCGCCTTCGACAAGGCAGTAGTCACGCAGGATCTTCACCTCCTTGTCGGAGACGTTGATGCCCCGCATGCCGGTCAGGAACACGAACGGCGGCGATTTCATCTTCGGGAAGAACTTCAGGCGCTCGATCTCGCGGAACTCGGTGTCCTTCGCGATCTTCATGCCCGTCCACTCGTGGAACTTGATGAGAAGGTTGTAGTCCGCTCCCTTGCCCATGTCCTGGTCCCAGTCGCCACCGCGGTACTTGAGGCGGATGAAGCGAACCGCCGCGCTGGCCATGCCCTCCGGCCAGCCGCCGTTGCCCTTGCCGCCCTTGCCGAGGCCGGATGTCGCCGTCGCCTGATAGGTGTCGCGGGACTCGTTCTCGAGCTCGACCAGGGTCTTCACGTCGTCGATGTTCATGCGCTCGAGGATATAGGGCGAAAACGGATTGATCGTGAGCTTCTTCTGCTTCTTCTGCTTCTTCATCTTCTTGACGACGACCTGCTGCTGCATTTCGCCGCTGCCCTGAGGCAGTCCGTACGGCTCCTCCCAGCCCCACATGAACATCAGGTACGGCAGAAACAAGACCGCGAGGAAGAGCGAAATCGCCCAATAGACCGAGCTGCGCCAGCGCGGATCCTTGCCGCCGGTCTTGGCGGAGACGATCAGGTCGCCGCCGACGTCACGTCCGCCGATCGGCATCTTGCTGACGCCGTAAATCCGCCGCGCCGCGACCGAAAGGAGCGCCACGAGGAGGAAGAGCGGCCAGAGGGATGCGAAGAACCCGAAGAAGAAGGAACAGGTCCACAGGTTGTCGCGCATCACGGCATCAAACGCCTTGTGGTCAGCGACGTTCAGGATGTCCGCCGCGGCAATGGTCCAGCGGAAGACCGCGAAGCCAATCGCAAACGCCGCGGCCCACGCGAGCTGGAAGAGGCGGAAGACGAACGGCTTCTTGAGAATCGCCAAGAGCGTCGCAAGCACGCAGAGAACCGCCGCGCCGGCCGATGCCCACGCGAGACGAGTCCCGTAGACGAGATGACCCGCGTTCTCGAGATAGCGCGTCATCACCTCGTCGAGGCTCGCCCAGCGGACCCAGTAGCCGTCCGCAAGGAATGCACAGCCGGTCATCAGAAGCGAGAGCCCCGTGAAGCCGATCGCAAAGCGCAACGGCACGCTCCGTCGCGACTGCCAGCGCCAGAGGACCGTGAAGAACTTCACGAGTCCGCTGGAAAGCTTGGCGTTCCAGCGCTCGATGAGGTTCAGGAGTTTTTCAAAGTATTCCATCAGTCAAGGGTGAGATCGTCGCCGTATTCAAATTCCTTCTTCGGGGGAAGCGGCTGCACTTCCGGCGGAACGACCTTGCCGTCGGCTCCGACTGTCGCGTTGGTCGCCGAACCGTCAGCGGCTGCGCCCGGAGCGGTGGCCCCGCCCTTCTTCGCCGCCTCGGCGGCCTTGGCCTTCGACTCCGCTTCGGCCTTCGCCTCGGCCGCAGCCTTCTCCTCGGCCTTCTTGCGGCGCTCGGCCTCTTCCTTCTGGCGGTTCTCCTCGGTGCGGATCGCATTGATCGCGCTCGGAGACTTCACGCCGTAGACGGTCCAGTCCTTGAAGAGGGAAATGCTGGTCGCCGCCGTGAGGATGAAGTGTCCGATAATGGAGTAGACGACCGCCTTGGCCATGATCGACTTGCCGATGCCGGTGAGAAGATCGTCAGGATGAATTGTCTTCGTTTCTGTTGCCATGTCGTTTACCCTTCTTTATTAAATTTGAGCTTTCAAATTTCAGATCTCAGATTTTCGATTTTCGATTTGGGATCCTGCCGCTAGTCGTCTGGCTGTCCGGTCAGGATCAGCTTCGCGCCGGATTCGCTGACCGCCTGGATGAGCGGATTGAACTCCTTGTGAGAGAGCGAATTGTGAATCGCCACATGGACTGCGAGCGACTTGTCGGCATCCACGAACGGCTTCAGCAGCGCGGCCACTTCGTTCGCGCCGACCTTCTGCCCCTGGAACCAGATGTCGCCGTTGCGGTCCATCGTCACGGACAGCTTGGCGGCCTCCTGCTGCTCGAGATCGGAGGAGCGCGGCTCCTCCATGTCGACGTTCGCTGTCTTCATGAAGTTTGACGCGAGCATGAAGAAGATGATCAGCAGGAAGGCGATGTCGCCCATGGAGGAGAGCGGCAGGACCAAGCTCGGTTTCTTTCGTCTTCTGATTGCCATTTTCGTTTAGTCCGTGAGGATGGCCACGACACCGCCGGCGGCGGCAATGGCGGTCACGACCTGATAGTAGCGCTCGTAGGGCACGTCGTCGGAGGTCTCGACCGAGACGTTCTTGTGCTTCTCGTCCATCTTGGGGAAGTTCTTCTTCCAGAGGAACTGCTTCAGCTCGTTCATCGTCACTTCCTTCTCGCCTTCCTTGCCTCCGTCCGAAACCGTGATGCGGTCCTTCATGAGGTTGATGGTCGGCGTGTCGGACTGCTGGTTCTGCTGCTGAGGCGGCGTGGCGGCGGACGGCATGTCCACCTTGCGTCCCCACGGGTGCGCCAGTGTCGTCGTGAGGATGAAGAAGATGATGAGCAGGTTCGCGATGTCCGAGAAGGACGTCAGATCCGGCTCGATGTCACCTTGCCGCTTTTTGCCGATACGCTTCACTGTTCAGTTGATAGTTGGTAGATGGCAGTTGGTAGCCAGGGCCAGCGATTTACGGGGCGACGGCTTGGGCGAAATCGGCGATCGAGGTCTCGAGCTGGACATTCCACTCCTCGACCTTCTTCTGGAACATGTTGTAGGCGACGACGCCCGGAATCGCGATGATCAGGCCCGCGGCCGTCGTGATCAGCGCTTCCGAAATGCCGCCAGCAACCGCGCCGGCGTCAAGTCCCGCGGCCTCGGCCATCACGGCGAACGAGTTGATCATGCCCGTCACGGTGCCGCACATGCCGAGCAGCGGGGAGATGGACGAGACGAGCACCATCGTGCCGAGGCGCTTCTCGAGCCCGCTCATCGCCTTCGGCGCATAGTCTTCCATCGCCTTGGTGACGCCGGCTTCGATCTCCGGCTCGGACTTCCCCTTCTGGTAAAGACGCGTGAACTTCTCAAGTCCCGTGAGGAGCACGGCGGCGACAGGGCCCTCCGAGCTGCGGCAGGCCTCGACGGCCGCGGCGATGTCACCGTCCGTCACCGCCTGCACGACCTTCTCGCGCAGGGCCTTCGGGTCCAGCTTGGCGGCGGCACGGAATGCGCGGCAACGGTCGATAATCGCGGCGACCATCACAATCGAGCAGATCAAGAGGGGCAGCATCATCCAGCCGCCATCCATCAGATAATTCATCATGGCTTGTGTTCTCCTTAGTTTAAATTACTGTTCCAGCTTCTTCAGGAAGTTCGCGGCCTGCTTGGCGCTGCTGCCGCCCGGATACTCCTCGATGAGCCGGCGGAACTTGGCGATTGCGTCGGCACGGTTGCCGAGACGATGGCAAACGACGCCCCACTTGAGAAGCATCTCGTCGAGCCACGGCGCGTCCGGATAGTCCTGAAAGACGCGGTCCAGCGTCTCCTGGGCGCGGTTGTAGTCGCGGATCGAGATGTAGTAGTCGATGACCTTCTTGATCGCCTCGCCCGCGAACGAGGAGTTCGGATAGGCGTCGGCGCAGCGCTTGAAGGCGACCATGGCAGAGGAGTAGTCGGGCTTTGCGCCGAACTTCGCGGACATCTTGGCGTTCTGCTCCATGATCTCGCCGATTCGGAACTGGGCCTCAGGCTTGAGCGGGGAGTTCTCCATCTGAATGATCGAGTTGTAGACCTGAATCGCGCTCTTGCGGGATTCCTCCGTGTCCTTCAGGCGGTTGGCGTTCGCAATCTGCAGAAACGCGCGGTCGGCGAGGATCGTGTCCGGATACTTCTTCACCAGCGCGCGGCAGGTGGCGATCGCGGCGTCAAGGCGGTTCTTGACGAGGTAGAGGTTCCAGCGGACCTCGTACGCGCTCTCGACGACGTCGCGCTCGAGCGAGTTGTGCTTCATCAGGTCGAAAACGTCCTCGACGCGCGCAAGTCCCTCGTCCGCCTTGGACTTGGCATTCGACTCAAGGCCGACGTCCTTGAAGATCAAGCCCCACTTGTAGAGGAGCTGCGCCTCAAGGAGGAGCTTCTTGGCCTGGACGGTCACTTCGTTCGCGTGAGCCATGATGGACTGCGGCTCGGTCGAACCGCCCACGAGCACCATCGCCTCGCACGTGCGCTCGACCGGCGTCTTGCCGTCCAGATAGCAACTGTCGGTGTAGACGGCCGACAGGCGGTCTCCCGGCATGACGGCGATCTCACCCGCGGCGGCGGTTTCGTTCGTCGCCAGGATCTTCGGGGTGATGCGTCCGAGGAAGACGCCGCTGCGGGGCGAGTCCTCGACCAGCTCGATGTCGGTCTCCGTCCGCGTCAGCCAGGGCGCGTCGGGCGCGGGCGGCGGCGGCGGATCGTTCGGATCGGCTCCCGGCGGCGGCTCGGGACGCTCGCGGTACTGCACGCGCACGGTCACCTTCACCTTGTCGGCGTTGGGCGTGACGTCCAGGTCGAGGTCGCGGATGCGAATCTGCGCGGGCTGTCCGACGAAAACACCGCGGACACGCTGGCGCATCGCGCCATCCATAAACGCAATCGAACCGGTGGAGACGACCTTCGCCTCGGCGCTGACCTTCTTCGCGACTTCGCCGCCCTCGGTGTTGCGGTCGACGTAAGTGACCTTCAGCTCCTCGGCGCCATGGACGGTGAGGACGCCGTCACCCGGCTGGGACGGATCGGACGAGGTGCGGACGGACGCGATGAAATCGCCGTCGCCCTTGCCGAACGGCTCCAGCACGGCCGTTTCCTTGTCGCCGCTCTTGGACTCCAGCACGACCTCGGACTTGTCGCCGAGCGCCTGCAGAACGGAAAGGTCCTTGTCCTTCACGTGCGCGAAAACGCGCTGTCCGGCCTCGACGAGAACAGTCTCGTTCGTGCCCTGCTCGGGAACGGCGGTGCCGACCATCTGGAAGGCCTCGGCGGCACGCGTCCAACGGTGAGCGTCGAAATGAATCTGTCCGATCAGGAAGTAGGCGTCGTTCGAGAACGAGCTCGTCGGATAGTCCTGCGTCAGGCGGCGCAGCACCATCATCGCCTCGCCGGCCTGTCCGCGGGAGTTGTGGAGCTGTCCCTGCAGGAGGAGCGACTCGGCCTGCACCGCCTGGTCGGGCGAGTGCTGGGCCGTGCGGAGTTCCGCGCCGGCGCGGTCAAAGTCGCGCTTGTCGAGAAAGTGACGTCCGAGCGCGAGGTTCGCGAGATACTTCGAGTCGGTTTCCGCGTACATGCGGCCGACCGCCTCGAGAATGCCGACCGCACGTTCGTCTTCCTTCTGATCGAAGAGCGTAATGGCGTTCTTGACCGCACGCTTCGCGCGCTGCTCGAGCTTTTCCCTGGCATCGGCGTCCGTCGCCTTCGCGGTGGGCTTCGCGTCCTTGGCCGCATCGGCCGCGACGCAAACCGCCGCCGAGAACGCCACCATCACCGTCATCATCAGTTTTTTCATAAGCTTTTCTCCTCTTCTAAATTACCTGACCTCATTCGTCATGGCACCGCCGGTGGCGATGCCAAAGCGTTCCAACGCCTGGTGCGCCTGCGAGGACGCGCCGCTCTGCTTCCACTTCGGGTTCTTCAGCAGCTGGCGATAGAGGCCGATGGCCTTCTCCTTCTCGCCGTCCGCCTCCTTCCACTGCGCATAGCGGAGAACGGCATTCGCCGCCTCGTCCGGAAAGACGGACGTCAGCTCCGTGAGCGTCGTGTAGGACTCTTTCTTCTTTCCGCATTCGCGGTATGTCTCGGCAAGGGCCCAGAGGGTGCGCGGCGGATCGTCGAGCTCCAGATAGATCTTAAGCGCCTTCTCCGGCTCGCCGAGGCGGTGGCGGTAGAACCCCGCGAGATCGTACTTCGCGCCCTTGAGCGCGCCCGGATCCGGCGGCGGCTTCGTGCCGATGTACTCGGTGAGGTACATCGCGGCGGCCTTCCACTCCTGGAACTGGCTCTCGAGCTCGTACTGGAGGTGGAGACGATAAAGCGTATTCTTCGCCATCGCAGCGGCAGAACGCGCGGCGTCCTTCTGTCCGATCCTCACGAGCTCGAAGGCGAGCGTCCGCGCGCGGCCGTCGATCTGGTCCGGCTTGGCGCCCTTCACCATCGGCTCGAGTGCCTTGACGCGATTCATGATCTCATCCGTCTTCGCATAGCCGTAGAGGGCGCGGAGCCTCGCGATCGCGTAGGCCCAGCCGTCGTCGTATCCCTCGAAGGCCCCTCTCTCGCCGTCCAGCCACGCGATGTAGCCCTTGCGAATCTTCTCCACCTCGCGCTTGCGCTCGGCCTTTTTCTTCTCGGGCGGGAACTTGCGGTCGAGGTAGGCCGTGACGCCGTGATGTCCGTAGCGGTCGATTTCGGAAACCCACTTCGCGTTCTCACAGATCGCCCCGACGCGCTCTTTCTTCTTCTCCGGACCGAGCCCGGCGAAGAGCGCCGCCTCAAGGTTGGCGAAGTCCTGGGTGACGATGCGGGCGAGGACCAGGTCGTCGCGGGACCACTTCCAGAGCGACCAGTCGACCTTCTTCTGCGAGAAGACAATCTTCTCCCAGAGCTCGGCGGCCTCTTCGGCCTTGCCCTCGCCCCAGCGGACGCCGGCAAGGGAGCGAATCACGTTGTAGAAGATCTTGTGTCCGTCTGCGCCCTTGTCCTCGACAATCTCCTCGAGGTCGGCGTTCGCCTGCTTGATGTCGCCGAGCTCGCGCTTCACGCGGGAGAGCATGTAGCGGGCGGGAACGGCGATGAACTTCTGCTCGGGATAGATGTCCAAGACCTCGTTGTAGAGCTTCATCGCCTCATTGCGGTCATGCGCCTGCTGCTTCGCGTAGCCCTGCATGAAGACCGCATAGGCGAGGAGCGGCTCGTTGCCGGTGCCGGACGTCTCGCCCTGCACCTGCACCTTGCGCCATTCGCCGGCCGCGTTGCGGTAGCGCGGCACGAGATCCGTCACATTGACGCCGCGGCGCTCCGCATCCACCGCCTGCTCGAAGAGCTTCACCGCCCGGTCGACCTGCGCACGGTCGGTGAACTCGAGTTCCTTGTAGACCTCGCCCGGCATGTGCCAGTCCCACTCGCGCATCGGCTCCGCGTACGCGTTCGCATTCGCGAACGCGAAGTAAAAAGCAAAAGCTAAGAAGTAAAAAGTATGGGTTTTTCTCATCTCTGTTCATCCAATCTTTTTCGGTTTCATTCTCCTCTTACTTTTTCACTTTTCCTTTTACTCAAAGTCCTTAAACGCCCTGCCTTCCTGCAGGAGGAGGCCGCGGGCACGACGGGCCCACACGGTTTCCGGGAACTCGAAGACCGTGCGCTTCAGGTACTGATAAGCCTTGGAGTAGTCGTGGCGGCGGACGCTCACGTCACCCGCCCAGTAAAGGGTCTGGGCGCGGAGCTTGGACTCGCTTTCGCGATAGGTTTCGACGAGCGAATCGAACGTCTTGACCGCATCGCGGTAGAAGTCGTCGATCTTCTGCTGATAGCCCTGCGGGATCGGATCCTTCTTCGCCTTGCGAGCCTCGATGTCGGCGGCGATCGTCTCTGCCTGCTTGATGTAGCAGCTGCCAGCCATGAACAGCGCGCGGGCCGCCTTGTTGTGCTGCGGGAAGCGCTGCTGGAAGTTCTGGTAGATGTGGCCGGAGATGTCGTAGCGCTTCTCCTTCGTGTAATAGTACGTCGCCAGACGGATCGTCGCCTCGCCGACGAGGTCGCTCTCCGGATAGAGGTACGTCATCTTCACGTACTCCTCGGACGCGCGGTTGTAGTCCTTCAGCATCTCGAGGCAGAGCGCCTTGTGGTACTGGCTGCGGGCGGCATACTCGCCTTCCGGCCAGGTGCCGAGGATCTGCGAGAAGCGCGAGAGGGCCTCCTGGTAGAGCGGGGTCGCCTCCGCCATGTCCTCCGCGTCCTTCGCCTCGGTCGCGAGCTCCTGATAGAGGTTCGCGAGGAGGAACTCGCCCTGCACGACGTGCGAGCTGTCCGGATAGTTCTTCAGCGCCTCCTCGAGGATGAACTTGCCCTCGTCGATCGCCGCGGCGGACTTCTCGGGCTGCTTCAGCTTGCGGTGCTCTTTCGCCTGCTCGAACAGGCACTCCGCGAGACGGAACTGCACCAGCACGGCCGTGTCGCGGTCGGTGAAGCGCTTCGAGAAGAGGCGCACGTCGCCGTTCGCGCCGCAGAAGACCGTACCCGTCGTGGACAGCGTCCGCGCCGGCGTGCCCGGAAGCGTCAGCTCGTCCTTGTACGTGAAGATCACCTTGTCGCCGTAGCTGACGGCGAAGCGGTCCTCGGTCAGGATCTCGTTCGCGGACGCGACGCCGCCCGTGGCGACGGACGGAATCGTCTCGCCCGGCGCGAACATGACGGGACGGAGGCGGCCCGTGAAGATGCCGGAGTGCGGCATCGTCTCCGTGAGGGTGAGCGGACGCTTGACGCCCGTCTTGAAGGAAATCGCAAGGGCGTCGATCTTGTCCGGCTCGTCGGTCGCGTCGCGGTCGGCGTCGTCAACCTTCACGAAGAAACTCTCGCCGACGTGCGCCTCGTTGCGCTCCGCGGAGAACGTGCTGTCCGAAAGGCCGAGCGAGGCGTCGGAAACGAGCTTCAGCGTCCGCTTCATGACCGGCTGCCCGTCCTCGGAAAGGACCGTGATGTCAATGAGGTCGGAGCCCGTGACGCAGAGGAGCGGCGGCGCGTCCTCGGGAATCTCGATGTTGGGATCGATCGGCCCGAGCGACAGCTGGATGAGCCCGTTGAACGTACCCGCGGCCTGCGCTTCCTTCGGCGACTGGTCGCCCGCCGTCAGGCGGAACGGCGCCAGCCCGCCGCCAAGCTTGAGCGGCACGGTCACCTTGTCGGGATCGCGTCCCTCGGCCGCGGCCTTGGCGATCTCGCTGTGCGCGACCGCCTCGACCATCACCTTGGAGCATGCGTAACGGGCGCGCGAACGGTCGTTCACGCGGACCGGGATCGATCCCGCGGAGACGTTGACCGGAATCGGGTTCGTCGTCGCCACGGCCTTCGCGTCCATCGGCGCAGCCGTCAGGACGTCGCGGTAGACGACGTTGACGTTCTCGTTTCCGGGACGGCGGCGAATGCGCTCAAGCTTCACCTTCGCGTCGTCCGACTTGTCGATCTCCTGCGTCTTGCGGACGTCGAAGAGCGTCAGCGAAGGCTGCGACGGACGGGCCGCGAAGATGCGCGCGGAGCGGGAGCACGGAACGCCCGGATCGGTGTTCTCGCGGTCCACGTAGCTGACGGTGAGGCAGTCGTCGCTCTCCACGCGCAGCACCTTCGCCGGCGCGTTGGTGTTGCCCGCCTCACAGGTCTTCAGGACGCCCATGAAGATGCCCGAGTGCATGCCGTAGGAATCCTCCGTGCGACCATAGCTCCACTTCGGCTGGAACTCGACGAGCTTCTTGGTGAACGTCTCGCCCGCCGCGTTCTTGATCGAGACCTCGATCTTGTCCGCCTCGTCGGTAATGTCGCAGTCGGGATCGGTGACCGCCATCACCAGCGAATCGCCCGGCTGGAAACGGAACGCGTCCCACGCCGTCACAGTGCCCTTCTCGTCCGTGTCCTCGAAGATGAAGCGCACCTTCGCGTCGTTGAACGAGCTGTCCATCTGACGCTGCAGCACCTTCTTCTCGCCGGAGGTCGTGCGCTCGTCCTCGTACTTGACGGTGATCTTGTCGCCCGGCGCGACCTCAAGCGTCTTGTTGGACTGCGAGTCGGAGAAGTCGCTCTCGACCGGCAGGACGTTCTCGCCGCGGTCGTCCTTCGCGCTGATGCGCGAAATCGCGACGTCGGGGCTCTTCACGTCCGCAAACTCCCAGCGGAAGGAACGCAGCCTGACCGGCTTCTCGAACACCGCCTTGAAGCCGTTCGCCGTCTTCACGATCTGCACCCGGTCCTTGACGAACTTCTTGAGCACCACATGCTTCTCATCGCTGAACCAGTCGGCCGGGAACGCCTGCGGACCCTTCCCGATCGGCTCCCAGACCAGGTCGAAGTCGTCGTTGTGGTTGTTGGAGACGACCGCCAGCTCGAACTGGTGGCAGCCGGGCGTGAGGTCCGCCGTCACGAGCGCGTTCTGGAGCTTGAAGCCCTGGCCGGAGAAGATTTCCTCGCCGTCCAGCGCGAACGTGACCCAGAGACCGCGGAGCGCGTCCTTCTTGCCCGAAATCGGCTGGATGCGGAACCGGAGCGAATCGACCCCTTGCGGCGCGGCGAACGGACCGGCGTAGAGCGCGGTCTGCCAGTCGTTGCCGTTGCCGAGCGCGCGGTGCTCGATCTTCTCGACGATGAGGCGCTTCGCCGCGCGGTCGGTCTGGCAGAACGCGCGGAGGTTCGCGAGCGAACGACGCGGGTTGCGGTCGTACTGCTGCTGACGGCGGAGATAGAGCTTCGACATCTCGGTCGCCGCGGGGAGACGGCCGAGCTGCATCACCTTCGAGCCCATGCGGCCGACGAGCTGGATCGCCTTCACGTCCTCGACGCTCGGCGTGTCAAGCGTGATCTCGGAGAAGAGGTAGGAGCCCATCGTGTCGACCTCGAACCACTTGCCGGGCTGCCCGTCGGAGAGCGACTTCCAGCCGCCCTTCTTGTTCTTGTTGATGACATCGCCCGGATTCATGCCCGCGGCGGTGTCGTGCGCAAAAGCGCGCGGCGGCGGCAACGAGGTCGCGATCTTGCCGCGGAAGACGCCGGAGAACGGCTTCTCCTCCTTGAGCTCGTAGTCGTCGAGGCGGTCGCCGGAACTGGTCTCGATCGAGACCCGCAGGCTGTCGGCCTCGCCGCCGAGCGAACGGTCACGGTCCTGCACGACCACGTAGAGCGGGTTGCCGGGACGGAGCCTCTTGGAAACGCCCGTACCCTCGAGGCTGTGGTCCTCGTCCAGCAGGTCCTTGAGGCCCTTCTCGGTCTTCTTCTCCTCCGTGCGCGGCGCGCCGGCACCCATCGCGAGCTTGCCGTCGTCAACGACCCTGAGACGCTTCGGCTCGTTCAGCGGCAGGCCGCGCTCCTTTAGGAAGTCGGGATCGATCACATACGAAACGGTGTCGTCGCCGATCACCTCGAGAACGCGGTTCGACGGACACGCCTTGCCGAGCTGGACCTCGACGAGGCCCTTGAAGTTGGACGGGTCGCGGCTCGTCGGATAGAGGTTGATGCGCTCCTCGTCCTTGCCCGGCTCGGTGCGGACGATCACCGGGATCGATGCACCGCCGCCGGCGACGGAGAGGTTCGAGTCCTGCACCGTGACCGTGAGCTGGCTGCCGGGACGGATCATGTTGCGCTCGGTCAGGTCGCCGACGAGAACGTCCGTGTCGTCGACTTCGCTGTTCGTCGCCAGCTTCCACCGGCCGTGGAGGAAGCGTCCCTCCGTGTGCGTCAGGTTGATCGCGAAGACCTGGCGCAGCTGCTTGATGCACTCGTCGAAGTCCTTGCGGTCAAACGCGATCAGCGCCATGAAGTAGTGGGCCTGCGCCTGAATCTCGCGGTCGTTCTGGCTGAGCCAGTACTCAAGCGTCGCCTCGGTGCCCTGGACGTTGCCGGACGCGATCTGCAGGTCCATCGCGCGGAACATCGCCTTCTTGCCGTACTTGGTCGCATGATACGTCGGATTGTCGCGGAGCGACTGGTACTCGAGCTTCGCGGCCTCGAAGTTCCGCTGGTCGCGGTAGCTCTCGGCACGGGAGAGGACCATCGCCGCCGCCATCTCGGGCGAGACCTTCGACTCCTGCGCGAGAATCGCCGTCGCGATCTGACGCGCCTTCAGGAGAAGCTTGTCCTTCTCGCCGCGGTCCATGCGCAGCTGCTCGACGCCCCAGATCACGAAGTCCGGCGGCAGCTTCAGCGCCTCGCGCTCGAACACGGTCTGGTTCTTCGGATCCTGCAGGATCTGCCACGCGCGCTCCGGGTTCTTCTTCGAGAGCTCGTCCGCCGCCACGTAGAGCGGATACGCCGGATCGTTCTCGCCGACCGGATAGATGCCCGGGAGCGTCGAGGCGAGCTCGGCGCGGTACTTGGCCGCGAGCGACACGAGCCAGCCCGGCTGGTCGCCGGCGACGGCGTCGACGTAGAGGTAGAACGCTTCGTTGGCTCCCGACGCCTTGAAGTCCTCCAGCACCTGCTTCAGATAGCCGTCGCCCAGCCAGTGACAGATGATGGATGCGCCCGTGCGGCGGGCAATCGCCGCGGCAGCGACGGCGTCCTTCTTCTCAACTGCCTTGCGAAGACGAGCATGCCAGGCCATCGTCTCGCAGCCGTCGCCGATCGGATTGCGCATGCCCGCGAGGAGCTTCGCCGTCACCACCTCGTAAAACGCGTCAATTGTCGCAACTGCCTCGGCGTTCTTCTCGTCTTTCGCCAACTCAGCGCGGCGGTTCTTGATCGCGTCAAAGCGAGAGCCCTCAAGATTCAACGAGCAGACCCCGGCACGAGTGTCGGGAACGGCCTTGAGCGCCGCCACATACGGACCCGTCAGCACCTTGTCCCAGCCCGGGAACCAATCCCAGTACGTGTTCTTGCCGTCCTCACGGACGCACTGAACGCCGTTCGCGAGGATAATGCTATACGCGGCCAAACGGTCCTGAATCTCCAGCGAATCGGCCCAGGCCAGATACTGCTTGGACACGGCCTCGTACTTGCCCGCACGATAGGCGAGGCGAATGACGTTCAGGTAGCAATCCCACTGGAGGACTGGCTCCTTGTCGGCGAGCAGCTGCTTGAGCGCGTCATCGACCGGGAACTTCGCGGCGAAATCCTTGCGCCACATGGCGTATTCCTGCGCCGTCGCGAGCGCCCAGTTGATGCCGTCGCGGTTCTGCTCGGCGTACGGACGCGACGCCAGGTAGTCGAGCATGAGCTGGTCGCGCGCCGGACCCGACTTGACGTTGCCCCAGTTGTTGCGGAGATACTGGCTGGCATTGTACGGCGTCATCTTCTTCATGTCGATGCCGTCGGCGGGCTTCTCCGAATCCTTCGCCACCGAATAGCCGGCGAGCGGATCGTGGTTGCCGACGACCAGGGCGCGCGCGCGGTTGTAGGAGAGCCACAGGTTCGCGTCCTTCACCTTGCGCAGGCAGTGCTCGATCCTGCCCGTCTCCGGCCCCGACTTCGACATCTTCTCGATCGCGAGCTCCGCGTACTTGCGGCTGTCGGCCTCGGCCGCATTGCAGGCGAGTTCGAAATAGCGGTTCAGGAAGTAGTTGCCGATCCAGTTGTCACGGTCGGTCTTGCCCTCGTTGTACTTCCACGGACAGAGCTTCTTGAACTCCGGCACGAGCGTGGCCATGTCCGGCGCGTTCTTCGCGCGCGACGCCTGGGCGAAAAGCTTGAGGAGCGGATCGCCGGGGAGGTCGCCTTCCTTCATCGCGGCGCCGAACGTCTTGACCTCGGCATTGCCGTAAAACGGATCCTTGTCATTACCCCGCGCCGCACGATTCTTGAACTCCTTCCACGTGCCGCTCCAGCCCGTCACCGTATAGGCCGACTTGAAGAGCGCGAGCTTGTCGGCGACGGACATGCCCTTGCACCAGCTGACCACCTGGTCGATCGGCCCGTAGCCGAAGTCGGACGACTGCTTCGCGATGTCCATGAGAATGCGCTTCACCGCCGCGATGTCGCCCTTCTGATCGTTGGCGGCCGCATAGGAGCTGAAATACTGACGGTAGATCGCATCGGCCTGCTTCGGATACTTCTTCGCCAGCTTCGCAATCGGCGCAGTCGACTTCGTGTCCTGCACGGCCTTGCTGACGCTGCCGAGCGAGCTGTAGTCGCCCAGCCAGTCGGCCGGGAACGACGCCGGTTCGGCGTTGACGAGCGCCGCGCACTCCTGCGCCGAAAAGCGCTTCCAGCGCATGAGGCTGTTGCGCATGTTCTGGACGTCCCGGCGATAGTTCTCGCTCTCCTTGTAGAGGTCGGACGTCGTGAGACGGTCGTAAAGCGCCTTCAGCCCCATCGCCGGCTCGTCCTTCTTCCACCCCGGGAAAAACGCCTTCGGAAGGCGACCGCCCGCCACCCACACGTACTTGCGCGCGGACTGCGGATGCTTGCCGTCGAAAATCGTCTTCTTGGCCTTCTTCGCGGCCGTCACGCGCGCATCGCGCGCCGCGGCCTTCGCCGCATCCTTCTCCTCGTCGACGTTGTTGTAGTCGAGCGCATCCAGCACGCGCGCGAGAAGGTCGTCGGCAATCTCGCCGCCATTCCGCGCAACGTAGTTCGCCGCGAACTCCGGCGCAAAGGCGTCACGCTGGTTGCCGTGGCTCAGGAGATTCCAGAAGTTATCGCACGCCCCGAGGCCCGCATGGCGCAGGATCACCTGCGCGAGCTCGGCCTTCGGATAGTTCGGCCCGCAGTTGCGACTGTTGTCGTGAAGGACGCCGAGAATGCTGTTGAGACGGTCCTTCTGCGGGAACTTCGACATCAAAAGGTCGGCAAGCTTCAGGAGCTCCTGCGGACGATTCGCCGCCGCGAGGCGCCCCAGCATGTCGCGCCCGACGGACCAAAGCGCCCGGTCAGCCTTCGAGTTGGCGTTCAGGCGCGCGAAGAGATCGACGTCGGAACCCGCCGAGCACAGCCGCCACAGCGCCTGCTCGACGTCGGCGTTCCACCCCTTCTCAAGGCGAAGATAGAGGAGCGTGCGGTCGTCATAGGCCGTGCCCTTGCCGAGCGCGCGCGCAACCTCCGCCGCCTGCAGGTGAATGCGCGGCGAGACAGCCTTGCCCGCCTTCACGAGCTTCACGTACGCGGCTTCCGCGCTCAGCGGCTGGCCGGCCTTCACGGCCGCCTCGAAATCCTGCTCGGGAGAGGCAACGAGACCAAACGTGAACACCGCGGAAATCGCGAGCACTCCGAATTTAAAGGCACAGTTTTTCATACTTTCAAATGATATCATATTTCTTTGGTTCATGTTCGTCATTCATCCTCTTCTAGGGATATCTCCTCGGCCGCGTCGTCCAGCTCCAGGCTGCGGGCGGACTTCTGGCTCTGTCGCGTGTTCCGGCGGATCGCCTCGCTCATCTTGCTGACCAAGCCGACGACCTGCCGGTACTTGTCGCCGAGCCGCACCCGGTCGACCGTGCTCGCCGCCTCCGCATAGGCGTCCATCGCGGTCACGTAGTCCTTCTGCCGCCGCGCCGCGTCGCCCTTGCGCATGAGCGCATGGTAGCTCCTCGCCCGTGCCGCCGGATCAAACCACCTCATCGCCTGCCGATAGCGGCCGAGCGTGAAGTATTCCTCGCCGATCATCATCGCCAGGCCGTTCGGATGCATGCCGGACTCGCGCGACCCGATGGCCTTCTTCAGCCCGCCTTCAAACAGGCGCTCGCCGACCTCGATGGCCCCCTCGTGATCGCCGGCGGCCGAAAGCGCCCGCATCAGCCGGATGGACATCGCGACCAGGTGGCCCTCGCCGACACGCTGCCTGTCATAGAGGACGGCTCGGTCCAGCGCCTTGCGGGCCGTCGCGAGCGCCGAGGCGGACGGCGTCCAGTTGTGCCGCGTCCGCGTGAGGCCGAGGAACCCGCGCTCAAGGCGCGCCTTCGCCTTTCCGCCCGGCGAGATCCCCGCGTCTCCCTCGATCCTCGCGAGCGTCTCTGCCGCCTCCTTGACCAGGCGCCGCCGCAGGAACCCGTCAAGTGCCTTGAACAGGGCCTTCTCCGTCCCCTCCTCGAGCCAGGCGCGGCAGGCGTAGTCGTACATCTGGCGACTGGCATATTCGTCGCCGGACATCTTCTTCGGCTTCGGCAGCGGCAGATCCTGCCTCGGCCGGGCGGGTGGGGCAAACGAGGCGACGTCAACGCCCGCGCGCGTCAGCGCCTCCTGCAGGGAAACGATGCGGCGGACGATCTCCGCGCGGATGTCCTCCATGTCCGCCTTGTGGTAGTCGCACGTCTCCAGCCAGGCGTCAAACAGGCGTCCGTCGCGGACGAGCGCCTTGTCGCCACTCCCGCGCGCGGCACGGCAGAGGCGCTTGAGCAGCGTCGCATAGCGCATGTCGTCGATGCCCTCGCGCGCGGCCTCCCACTGGATCGTGTCGATGACGCCGTCGCTCGTCGGCTGGACCATGCAGAAGTTCTTGTAGATGCTGCTGGGGCCGTAGACGAACTCGTTCCACAGGTGCGCCCCCTCGTACCAGACGTATTCGTTCTGCCCGTCGAAGTCGGCGAACCAGAGGAACAGCCCCTTCCGCCGCCGCCAGAGGTCGGGGTTCTCCGGCCCGCCATGCGGTTGCGCATAGGTCGTCAGGATGGCGCCGGAGGCGTGCCAGGCGTGCGCCGTCTCGCGGCAGATGCTCTGCGGGCAGCCGTCGTAGTCGGTGATGAACGCCGCCTCGTCGGGCCTTCCCTGCGACGTGTAGGTCAGACCGCCGAACCGGTTGGCCGTCGCCATGAACGGCATCTCGCGGCGGACGACCTCGGGGCCGGCCTCGTCGAGGCCGTAGCACACCACGCGCGTATGCCCGTAAGTCTCCTTGAGCTTCTGCGCGGCCAGTCGCCAGCCGTTTGAGTAGGCGGCCATCTCTCGGCTCCAGACGTCGTAGTTCGCCTCGACGCTCAGGTCGGTCACGCCGCGAGGCGGATTGGAGCCCCAGTCGGCGAACCCGGTCGGAATGCTCACGTTTCCGAGAAGAGGATCCAGCACGGCGCCGTTCCGCTTCAGGAGGACGGCCTCGGCATCCGCCAGGTCCCACTCGTTCGTGCGCCCGCCGTACGTGTCGCAGAAGATGTTCCCCGCCCCGTGCTCGACGAAGTTGCGGTATTCGGCGTCCGTGCGCCGGACGGCCTGGTCAAAGCCCATCCCCGGGGTGACGCCCCCGACGGCAAAGGAGTCGACGAGCTTGTCCTTGATCGCGCAATGGTGGTACCAGGCGTGGATCATCGGCCTGTCGATGTCGTAGTGCGCGGCCGGCCACGGCAGGCGGAACGGATGGACGACGACCGTCAGCGGCAGGCGCCCCGCCGGGCGGCCGCCGACCGTCAGCGCGATCGACCCCGTGTAGCGGCCCGGCCTCTGCCCGTCCGGCACCTTGAGCGTCAGCCAGAACTGCCGCATCACGCCTTCCCGGAGATCAAGCGGCTGGAACGTCTTCGCGTCCTCCACCCGCTCGAGGTTCAGCCTGAACGGGCGCGCCACGTCCTCGTGCAGCCGCTCGCTGACGTCCACGTAGTCGATGCCGTCGGGATTGATCGTCCGCAGGAGGTTCCGCCGCGCGTCCGTGTCGACGCGCATGAACGCGTCGTCGTGGACCAGCAGTTCGGGACAGAGCGCCGGCATGTCGCGTCCGGCGCCAAACCAGGTGTTCCACGCCCCGCGGCACTGATACCAGCACGTGACGACGCGAATGTCGATAAGCGCGCCGGGAAGCGTGGCGCCGTCCGGCCCCTTCAGGTCGCCCGGCTCCATGAAGAAGCCCTTCGCGTCCGCGAACGGATGGACCATGAAGCTTTCGCAGTCCCACTCGTCGCGCGCCGCCCGGATCGACAGCCCGGCAAACGGACGGGCGTCCTCCGGCACGGCAAACGGCACGTGCTTGGTCGGCGCGTAGCGGTTGATGGCAAACGGCAGCACGGTCGCGTCAGCCGCCGTCCGCGCCAGCGGCAGCAGCTTCGGCAAGCGCCGGCGAAGCGTCTCCAGCCGATGCCACGCGCCGAGGTCGCCTTCGTCGCCAAAGGCGGCGGCCTCGGCGGCCTTCGCCCGGCACCAGGCCGCAAAGGCGGGCTGGACGCCGTCCTGCGCGGCAGCCGCCTCAAAGGCCGCCTTCGCGACCCGTCGTTCCGCTTCCGGGATCCGGCCGGCGAACAGCTGCTCCTCCGTCGGCACGGTCTTGAAAGTCCGAATCGCCGTCACCTCGCCGGGGAAGCCCTTCGGCGGCTTCTGGGCCAGGAGGGCGACGACGTCCAGCTCGCAGGACGCCTCGAGGCGGTCTTCCTGCTGCTGCTTGCCGTCGAACCAGAAGCGACACCAGCCTCGCGAGGCCGAATAGGCAAACGCCACGTGATGCCAGCCGCCCGTTGCGCATTCGACCTCGACGGCCATATTCCGCTGCTTCCCCCCGACGACGTCGGCCTTGTCCTTCACGGCGAACTCGAACGGCGCCTCGGCCAGGCACGGATGCGCCAGGTGCTTCAGGCCGAAGGCGACCGGCTGCGTGTCGGCGCCGGGATCGATCCGGAAGCGATACGAGAAGGCGAACTCGCCTTCGGCGGCGGCGGCGAGCGCCAGCATGGCCCCGACCAGGGCAATCGTCATCCTCGGCATGTCAGAACTCCAATTCCTCGTCATCCAGCGTCACCTCCCCCGCGTCATCGCCGTCGATGTCCGGCGCGAGCGGCACTTTGACGGACTCCTCTGCACGCGCCCGCTCCGGGACGACCGGCGGGAGCGCGCGTCCCATGAAGCGGTCGAGCAGATAGCGGCGGCGCGCGTCCGCAAGCGCCTCCGAGGCCGAGGCCAGCCCGCCAAGCCCGTCAAAGGCGCGCTGGCGCGCCGGCTCGGCCAGGGCGAGAATCTTCGCCTTCCGCTGGCCGCCCCAGTCGTCCAGGAGATCGACGAGCCCGTCAGACGACTGGTAGACCGTCCGGGCGTATCGTTCGTGAAAGAGCCGTTCCGAGTCGGCCTGCCGCCAGACAAACGTCTCGACGCCCGGATCGCGGAAGCCAATCCACCGCTCCTTCTGGCTGAAGTCGAAGACCGAGGCGTACTTCCACCGCGCACTCTGGTAGTCCCTGACGATCCCCCTGTCGCGGAAGAGCGCATCACGCGCCGAGGCGAAGGACGCCGAACGCTTCCAGGAGATCACCAGCGGATCCTCCGCCGTGCCCCAGGCATGGTCTTTCCCGTCGCCGTCCCGATAGGTGACGGCCGCGCACCAGGGCGGCGGCCGCCGCTTCCCGTCTTTCGAGAACGGCCAGTCGTCCAGCCGATGGCGGAACGGAATGGACAGCCGCGTGGTCCACTGGCCTTTCTTCCGGTCGGGGGAGACGTTGACCTGGCCCTGGGCCTTCGGCGTCCGCCGTGTGTGCGCGGCCCGCGCCAGACGACTGTCACAGCGGGCGTTCGGCCTGTTCTCGAACGCAACGACGACCGGGGCGGCGGACGGCGCCTCCGACGGCAGGCCCGGCCGCGCCTGGACGACGAACGTCCCCTTCGGATCGCCGTCGCCCCGGAAGATGAAGAGCAGACTGTCCGGCGCGTAGGCGATTTCGCCCGTGACGCCCGGCGCCACCGGCTGGCGATCGGCTTTCGGGTCAGAAGCAGGCCTCGCCGTCACGGCAACGGCCAGCACAAGGAGGGCTCCGACCGTCATCGCGCGACCTCCTTTCGCGCAAAGGCCAGAAGGCGGACAATCCGCGCCTGCGCCTCAAGCCGCACAACGTCCATGTCATCGTCGTCGGCGCTGATGCGATCGAGCCAGAACTGCCCCAACCGCCCTTCGTAGACGATTTCGGTCGCGCGCTTGGACCGGTCCGCCAGCAGATCGGACAGCTCGAGGCAAAAGGAGAGATAGCGCACGTCAATCGCGGCATCCTCCAGCCCGGCGCGAACGACCGGATCCGGCGTCTTCCCAGCCGGAAAGACGACGCCATCAAATCCCATCTGCCACGCCCACACGCCGGCCGAACGGCGCCAGGAATCGGGATTCAGCACATAGGGAAGGTCAAGCACGCCATAATACCCGACGCCGAAGGCATGCCAGCGCTCGGCCGCAAGGTCGCTGCGGCAGGAGGCCATGGACGCCGCGATGTCCGTCACCCGGTCGGCCTGCTTCAGATAGGTGTCCGGCCCCTCCGGGGTCCAGTCGGGCGGCACGCCCCCTTCGCACTTCGACAGCCAGGGCCGTTTGGCATGCCGGCTCTTGGCCGGCGGAAGCACAAAGTCCAGAACGCGCAGGAGCAGGTCCGCCTCGGTGCGGACAGTCCCGCTCGACAGCGTCAGGCGGCCCTTGTGAAGGCCGGCCGGCGCCGTCGCGGCCACGGGCACGACGAGGCGGAAGCGCACGCGCTCGCCGGCCTTCGCCGCGCGCCCCCTGGCGGCCTCCTCCAGCCCGACGCCAACAAGCGCCTTCCGCCCGAGCCCCGGGACGTCCGTGTAGAACGCATTCGGATCTCGCCGTTCCGGCACTTCGCGGAGAAGCACGGCCGAAAAGCCCTTCGGCGGCGTCACCGTCACGGCAAAGGCGCCGTCCGCCGGCGCGGCAAGCTCGACCCAGGCGGTGGCGTCCACCCCCTTGGCCGAGACCAGGTCGACGGACGCGGCCGGAGAGGCCAGCGCGGCGACCATCGCGATTACCACCAGCGGCATTTTCATCCAAGGCCCCTTACCTGACCCGGAGCGTGAGCCCGGCTGAGGCGGCGTTGAGCGCCCCCGCGGCGAGTTTACCGATGGTACGGGGCGCACCGAAGGCATCGGGCAAGGGGTCGGGCTGGGATTTATCCGTACTCGGCAACCCCACCTGGTCCGGCTTCCTGGTTAAGGTGGGTTCGACGAGGCTGATGTAGGTTTTCCAGTCGACGCCCTCCGCGTTCTCCGCGTTCCAAAGATAGGGGCGATTGCCGGAGATTACGATGGTGCCGGTGCCATGTGTGAGCGGCGAGATCGACTTGATTCCAAGCGCCTCCACCCCGTCCGGAGAAACAGAGGTCTTGGCGGCAATCCCGGAGGTGTCGTCGGTGACATCTTTCCAGAGCGTGCCGGGAAGCTCGGTGTTGAAGTCGTTGATATTAATGTTGCTCAGCGCCGAATAGAGAATGGTCGGAGGCGTGGACGCGAGCAACTGCAGCGGCTTGTACAACGGATCCTTGCTGTGGAGTATGGAGTTGAGGGTTCCAATGCCGTGGCGCGTCGTATTCCTTTTTTCAGAATCCGGATGGATCAGCAGGTCGGCAGCAGCGATTCCGCCTTGAGCCGTATTGTTGGCCAAAGTGCAATGCACGAACGCCAGACCGCTATAACTTTGTTCATTGCGATCGCCTACGGTCGCGGCGGCGGCGATGGTGGACTCCATCGCGTCGGCGAAGTTGTCCAGAAGCGTGCAGTTGATGAACGTCATCGCTCCGCCGTTGAGCGCCGCGACCGAGGTGACGACGGTCCTTTCAGTGTAAGCCTTTTGCGACTTGGCGGTGTTGCGGGCGATAAAGCAGTCTTGGCAGAGGAGGTTCCCGTTAGCTTGGTAGAACACTGCGGACTGGCAGCTCAAGCCGAGGGACTTGGTGGAGTAGTCGAGGAGGTTATCTTCGAAACGGCAGCGGACGAAGGTGCAGTTGCCGCTGAGGGAAATGTGTCCGTTGGCAGAGTCGGCGTTGGCGTTGGAGTTGCCGAGTTTGGGGAGCGGGCAGGTGCGGGTGTTGCGAACGACCCAGTTGGAGATGGTGCAGCTGCGGCTACTGGAGAACTCGATGCTAGAGTTGAGCCCCGAGGAGGAGTAGACATTGTCTTCAAAGAGGCAGTTGGAGGAGGTCAGGGGCACCTTGTTGGACCAGTACCGGAAGACGCGGGACCTGCAGATTTCGTTGCAGTAGAAGGTGCAGTCGTCGACCACGGAGAGGCGGTCGTCGTCGGACTCTTTGAAGTCGACTCCGCCGTGGTTGTAGCGGAAATCGCAGTGGCGCATCTGGAGGGAGCCTTTGACGCATACGACGCTGGTGTCGACATCCCAGGAGTTGCCGACGAAGCGGCAGTCTTCGACGAGCAGCTGGGATTTGACGAAGGTGGTGCGAATGGCGGTTCCTGAGAAGCAGGCGATGGTCATGCCTTTGACGATGGTGTTGGTTACGCAGCCGGTGGAGGCGTCCGCGAAGGCGTTGGCGGTATTCGAGTTGTACTTGACGCGCCAAACTGGGGTTTGGACATCGGACGCGGGTTCGGGCACATTGAGCGTACGGGTCGCATAATCGAAGACCAGGGTTCGATTCCCCTCGCCGGGGTCAGAGCCTTGCGGTAGCCAATAGTTTCCGCCGTTGAGGTCACCCGTGAGGAGGGTCACATGGGCGCTAGGATCGGCCTGGTTTCGTTCCGTCTCTGTCCCGTTGAAGCCGCCAATGAATGCCACATTGGAGTACAAACTAATCGGGGCTTCGAGTTTATAGGTTCCTTCCTTGAACCAGAGTTCGCCGCGGTAGCGGGTGGCATCGGCGGCCGCGGCGGCGATGTCATCCGTCGCATTCGCCCAACTCGACCCCGAGCGGTCGCTTCCTGCGGGGACTTCGCCGGGAGGAACGATATGGAAAACGCGCGAGGCTTTCGTCAGCAACTGGGCTTCGATGGTCAAATCTTCGTTCGGAACGAAGGAGGGAAACGAAGGGGCCCAACCTTCCACCAGCCACTCGTCCGACTCGACATACGAAGGCAGTTTTGGGAACACATCACCCTCGCGCATCGTATAGGAAATAGTCGAAGCGTTATTATCGACAAACAGCCCGCCTTGCCCCAAATCGAAAGTCACCGCGACCGTCTTGGTGTCAAACTTCGCCGTGAGAATCGCCCCGTCGGCGAAACTGCTCAAGTCAATCGACGGGTTCGATCCGACCAGATCCCCCGCCGCATTATACCACCCCTGAAAGCCAGCACCCTCAATCGGGGTAGCCGTCACCACAGGCTGATCCAAAGCCCCAACATTCTGCGCCGAAGGCGCATCACCCAAGTTCCCGCCGCCAAACGGTTCGCGCCGGAGAATGACCGCCTTGCCACGCTCGCCTTCTGGCGTCAGCGACTGGACGCACCCGCGCGTCACCCCCCCGACAGGACGGGAATCCCCGACCGCATCGGCTACCAAAACATCCGGTTCCGTGGTCACAACCGAATCAGGGTGCGCGTGCAAAGTCTGCCACGCATCGCTTCGATAGGGCTTGAAGCGATACTGGACATTCTTGTCCTTAACATAATAGTCCGTCACCGCCAAATCCGCAGTCTCCCGCAACCCCGGCGTCAAGACCTTCACGACAGGAAAGGAATCCTTCTCCTCCACCAGCGGAACCCAATCCGTCTGCCACCCCTCAGCCAGCACATTCCGCGGAACCGTGAAACAATTCTGGGCCGTGCACGAGTAGGCGCGCAGACCAATCGTGTCCGTCGGAACTACCGGGCTATAGAACGGATTGGCAATGTCGGCATCACTCAAAAAGAGGCAGTTGACGACATTCACCGGCCAACAGTGCTTCGAACCAAAAAGAGCCACGGATGGATTCGCCGAAGTGGCGGAGATAAAAGTGCAGTTGGCCGCAGCGCAGATTGTCCCGAAGGTGTTTGCCGAGGCCAAAAGCCCCTCCGCCAAGACAGGATTCACACCGCTTCGTCCAGTTCTGTCCTCAGCGAAGTTGCGGTCGAAAAGGCAGTTGACGAAGACATGCTTGCCCGCGTTTCCATAGTTGTTGGCCTTATAACAGTCTGACCCCGCGATGCCCAGCGCGTAGTTGCCCTGCCCTTCATCTGCATGGGCGGCAATCACATTATCAGCAAAGACGGTATTGCGGAAATATGCCCCACCCAGACGGCCGGCTGTTGCATGCTGCCCGACCAGGAAGTAGGAATAACCGCTCTTCACGGAGCAGGAGATAAAGTTGTGCTCGAAACGGCTGTCTTCGATATACCATGAGCCACCTGAGGTGCCGACGATGGGGGAGCAGCCGGTCGCACTGGCGGTCATCAAGTTCCAGCAGAAGGCGAACCGGCAGCCCCTGATCAGGGGCTGGGTGCCGCCGTTTTCGGCACTAATGCAGACGGCCGGTCCACCGTGTGCCAAGCCGGATTCTCCGTGGCGGCAAATACGGGTGAAGGTGGAGTCGGCAATGACGGTCGGGTAGCGGCCAATGCTGAGGTGGATGATGCCTCCGCGGAGGGTGGCGGTGCTATAGATGGACTCGAACAGGCAGTTAGTGATGATACCCGGCGAAGCGAGCCAGAGACCGCCGGTGGGGTCAGCCACGCCATAGGCAAAGTGGGAGTTGGAGAGGGTGAAGGATTTGAGGTTGTCGACCTTGAAGACACCCTCGCCACCGCGGTTGGCGTAGAAACGACAGTCGTTGATGGTAACGCTGGTGGAGGTGCCGGAAGCGGAAAAGAGTTGGTTGCGATAGCCTATCAGATAGATGCCGTCGAGAACGAATGTGGCGCCGTTGGAGAAGGTGAAGAGTCCCGACCACCAGTTGTCGACGGTGAGGGAGGCACCAGTTCCGTTATTGATGGCGGTGGCGTAGATGTCGTACTCGCCCGTATAGGCCGGAGGCGGATTGAAGCGTCCATTCGACACCATCAGCCAGTCCGTTGTCGTTTTGGTAACGCTGGGCGTCGCATTGGTGGAAAGTTCGTAGTGGATATAACAGTCGTTGCCGTTCTTGTCCCCGGTGAAAATGGATTGATTGGCCTGCGTATCTCGTTGCTCCAAGGTTTCTCCGTCGACACCCGCAAAGCCGCCATAAATCTTGAGCGTCCCAGTTCCGACGACCGTCTGGCTTCTCAGCGGGTAGACCCCGGCGGCGACATAAAGCGTCCCATCCGCCGATGCCAGCGCGGCGGTCAACGCCTCCTGCGCATTGGTATAGGCGGTCGCCCAGGACTCCCCATTCTGAACCGTGCGCTCCTCACCCTCGGCAGGCGCCTTCAGAAAGACGGCAGCCGAGGTCTGGAGCGAGAACAACGCGGCAAGCGCCACAGCAACATAGCGTATCATTTTCATAGTCTCACATACCTTTCACCACGCCGAAGCGTGAAGTTCAAAATTCCAAGACCCCTTACCTGACCAGGATCTTGAACCTGGCTGAGGACAACTCCGCCGCGCCGATGTCGGGGCCCTTGCCCTGCTTGCGCGGACGACCGTAGACGTCGACGGCCGCATCGTCCATCCACGGCAGCTGACAGCCGGCGTCGACGCACGGCGAATCGGACGTCGGACGGAATTCGAACTTTCCGTGTCCGCGCAGCTTCGGATCACCCTCCGTCCAGCAGCTTGTCAGGCGAGAGGCGTAGCCGCTAAAGCCGCCGACATCCTTGACGGCGCCGTTCCAGCGGTTGTCCCAGGCGATCGTGTTGTAGACCTTCACATCGAACTTCGAGCTGGCCCAGGGCAGATCGATACGAAGGCCCGCCACTGTCGCGGCCGTGTTCGTGCTGACGTTGCCGACGATTGTGCAGTTCTCGACTTTCGCCGTCCCGGTCGCGATAATGCCGCCGCATCCTTTCAGGACGCTGCCCGTGACAATCGTGTTGCGCACCGTGCCGCCGTCGATCCAGATCGCGCCGTCGCCGCACGCGACGAAATTCTTGCCCGGCCGGCTGCATCCCTCGTGCGAACCCCGCACAAGGCACCGGTCGATCAGCAGGTCTTCCTCGCTGAAGTCCGGGCCAGACGTCAGGATCGCCACCCCTTTACGCATCCGGTCCGGCCAGTCGTCATCCACCCAGCACCCCTCGAAGCGGCAGTCCAGGATCCGGGCGCCACGCCCCTGGACACCCACGCCGGCAGCCGCGACGACGTCCCCGATGCAGGCGTCAAAGACGCAGTTCGTCACCTGCCCGCCGTCGCGGATGGCGACGCCCCCGCCCAAACTACTCGCCGCGCCTCTACCGTTGCGCAACGTCAGCCCGTCGAGCACGGCCGACGGATGCCGCAGCTGGAACGGGCGCAATTTCTTGTGCGCATCGAGGACCGTCCGCTCAGGCCCGTTCGCCCCGCGCAGCGTCATCGGGAAGTCGATCGTGCGCTCTTCCGTGAGAAGGTAGGTCCCCTCGCCAATCAGGATGGTCCCGTTGCGCTGGACGGCTGCAAAGGCGTCGTTCAGGTTTGTCGCCGCCGTCTCCCACGTCGCATACGGGAAGACCGGGTTCTCGTTCGAGACGACGACATGGACGGCCTCGCCATACGCGACGAACCAGTCGGGCCTGTCAACGGACACCGTCTCGCCGTTCAGTTTCGCGCGGAAGCTGACCGACACGCTCCCTGGCTCGCAAACGCGTGTGACGGTCGCCCCGGTCTTCTGCTCGCGCCCGTCAAACGTCCACCTGCAGTCGCTCAAGGTGCCGTTCGCCGCCTTCGCCGAGAACTCGACCTCCCCCGGCGCAAACGGCGTCAGCTTCCGGAAGGAGATGCCGAAGTCCGTCTGCGACTCATCCCGTTCGTAGCAGCCCTTGTCCGCCGCAGCGCCGCTCACGCGCGGACGGCCCGCGCGGTCGAGGCCGCCCAGGTCCGCCCCGTCCGCCGCATCGACGGCAGCGGACGCCGGGTTCAGCCGGTAGTCGCCGTTTGCCGCATCGACAAAGCCGGGGTCGTCCGCCGAATCGACGACGCCGTGGGCGACATTCCCCATGCACAGGCAGTTGGTCACCATGCCGCCGCCCTGCCAGATGCCCCCGCTGGCGAGACGGGCTTTATTCCCGACGACCGTGCAGTTGAGCACGCGGCCCGTCCCCTCAACGGCGATGCCCCCGCCATACGAATGGCTCTCGTTGCCGACGACAAGCGAATTGCGCACCGTGCCGACCTTCAGGTAGACGCCGCCGCCGTAAGCGTAGCTATCACCCGTAACGGCTTTCCAGGCGTTGTCGATGCGGTTGCTGACGACCGTGCAGCGGTCGAGCAAGGCGTCGTCGCCCTTCTCCAGGGCTACGGCGCCGCCGGCGCCGGAGGAGCCGGTATTCCAGCAGTAGTTGTTCGTGAACGTGCAGTCGACGACCATGCCGCCCTCGAGGCGGCAGCCGGCGCCGTGGACGGAATTCACCTTCGTCTTGTGGTGGCTGATGACGCAGTTGGTGACGACGCCCGCCGTGACGCGCAGGCCGCCCCACTGCTCCGGCTGCTGCTCATCCGCGTCCTTGCCGGTGACGGTCATGCCCGAGAGGACGGCGTCCGCATGCGCAACCGTCACCATCGCCTTATTCGCCGTCGTCATTGGCGCAAACAGGAACGTCTCCTCCGGGCCCTTGTCCGCGACGATCGTCACGCCGTTGGTGATCATCAGGCCGTCCGCCGGACGATACCAGCCGGGCGCGACATGGATGACCGCGCCGTCCTCCGCCACCGACAGTGCCTTCGTCAGCGTGCGGAACGGCGCGCCGACGGTTTTTCCGTCGTTGGCGTCGCTTCCGACACCCGAAACGTAGATGGCGGCGTAGCCCGCCTGCGGAGCGGCCTCCGACGCCGCGATGGTCAGGGTGTGCGTCGTCGTCGCGCCGAGCGTCGCGCCGGTCGGCGTTCCCAACACCACAATGATGGTCTCCGCCGGCTCGGCGAGGCCGTCGGCCGCGAGGACAATATCGATCGTTCCCGAGGTTTGCCCCGCCGGGATCGTCAGTGGCGAGGCCGGAATTTGGTAGTCCGCGCCAGCGAGGGCCGTACCGCCCAGCGTGAAGGGAATCGATACCGCCGAGGAGGACGCCTGCGAAAGGACCACGGAGATGGAAACCGTTCCCGCATTCTCCTGGACCGTCTGCGCCGCGCTCGCAAACGCGGCAGTCGGCAACGCCGGCGGCGGAGCTTCCGAGGCCGCGACGGTCATCGTGTGAATCCGCGGTGCCCCCATGTCGGCGTTGGACGGCCAGTGTTTGATGGACGCGATGACGGTCTTTCCCGCAGCCCGTTCGAGGAGCGTGAAGGAGACGGTCGCTTCGGTCGCCCCGGCGGGAATCGTCACGGATGTCTTGTCCACCGTGTAGTCGAGATTGTTCGTCGCCGTCCCTTCGAACAAAAGGCCGATGGTCGTGGCGGCTCCGGACACCTTCGTGAGACTGGCGACGAGGGACGCCGTCGAACCCGCGACGGCATCCTGGGACTCGGAGGCGAAGCGGACCGCCGGCTTGTTCGCCCCGTCGTTGTCGGTGATCGTGATCGTCAGCTTCGATGCCGAACCCGCGATAGCATGCGTCGGCGCGCCCATCGTCAGAATCAGGGTTTCCGCGACCTCGAAGAGCGCGTCGTCGACAAGGGCGATGTCGAACGTCGCCGTCGTGGAGCCGGCCGGAATGACAACCGTGGTCGGGAACGACAGGAAGTCCGAACCAGCGACCGCGGTGCCGCTCAGGACCAAGGGCACCGTGACGTCCTCGGCGGCGACCTCGGAGAGTTGGAGCGTCACCGTCGTTTGCCCCGCCCCTTCACTGACGCTCTGCGTCAACGTCGGAAAATTGACAATCACAGGTCCTGCCGTGGGGTTCACACGGTAGATCGTTCCGCATTCGTCGCAGACGCGGTCCTTCGTTCCCATGCCGAAATAGAAGGTGTCGCCGACCTTCTCAAATGACATGGCGAAGGTTGTGGCGCGGAACGAGAACAGCTCCGTCCAAGACGCGGCGTCGGTGGACGCGAAGACGCGGTTCACGTATCTCCGATCCGTGTTGGCAAGCAGCGTCTTGTCTTGCACAAGCAGATAGACGACGCCGTCCTTGACCAGAATGTCCCACGGAACCTGTCCGGTGGCGGCGGGAATGGCCGTCGCGCTGAACTTGGTGCCGTCGAACGTCGAGACATAGGCACCGAAAGGGTCGTTCTGGTGGTCGTTGAACTCGTAGGCGCCGATGTAGAGGCACTTGTTCCCGAATTGCGCCGGACGGACCAGCTTCAGATCGTTCCCCGGAAGGTTCGACTGGTCTGGGAAAGCCATGGCCGCACTGATGGGGTCTGGGACGGCCCAGATCTGCTGGGCCTTGTTCCAGTAACGGAAGACGTCGCCGGAATTCCAGTCGTAGTAGGATGTGGACGTCATCAACTGATCGCCGTACGGGAGGAAGGCGTAGTTTCTCCCGGCGTGGGGGTATTTTTTCTGGTACCAGTTCGCGCCGCCGTCGTCCGAGCACCACAAGTAGTTGCCGCTGCCGCATGCGAACATTTTCCCGTCGAATTCGGCCATGTCGTAGACATGAACTTCGCCGGTAAGCCAGCCACCCTTGCTCCACTTCCCAGACGTGTCTCGCTTGTAGTAGCAATTGTAGTCGCTGGTTCCCGGCGGGTCATGGTCGGGAACGTACAGGCAGCCATCGCTGAAAACCCGGAATAGGTCGGCCTGCTCGCCGCCGATCTTATAGGATAACTTGGCGGCGCCCGTGGCCGGGTCGATCTCCCAGACCTCCGCGGGGCCGGCATTGGGCGAGGGCCCGGTGTTCGCGCTGTTCCCGCTCCCGATGAAGACCTTGCCGTCATGGTATTTCATATCCCACACATTGCGAGCGTAGGTGCTTTGCGTGATCTTCCCATCGGGGTAGCGGCCGATGAGCGGAATGCCAAGGTTCTGAAGCCGATCGGTGATGTCGGGGGCGGCCGCCGAGGTCTGGAGCGAGAACAACGCGGCAAGCACCGCGGCAACATAGCGTATCATTTTCATAGTCTCACATACCTTAACGGAGAACCTCTTGATGTCATTTCTCATATTGACCTCCTCACTACCTGTTGACGCGAACACTGACGACAGCCCTACCCATGCAAGGCTGTCGGAATTATAGCACCTCCGGGGCGCGGAGAACAATTGCATAAAACTACAGTGCATTCACGAAGGTTACTCCCCCATGACAATGCGCGAATCGAGCAAGAACGGGATGACACCGACAAAGACAACTCCCTCCTCATTCTGCCAAAGACGCCCATTTCCCCCCGTGACGACGAGACGGCGGAAGAAATCACCCGACTTTCTGAATGGACGAACCTCATTCTCCAATTTCTCGTGGTCATCCATGTTCAATGCCGACTGAATGTAGACACGCTTGAATCCGCAGTTGACAACGAAATCGATTTCGAACTCCTTGCGAACGCTCTTTCCTCCTGCATCCTTCTCGATTGACTGGACAACGCCCACATCGACATTATATCCACGACGCAGCAGTTCACAATAGATGACATTCTCCATCAAGTGCGTTCGCTCAATTTGTCGGAAATTCAACCGCGCATTACGAAGCCCCGTATCAACACAATAATACTTGGCCGCACCTTCAAGATATTTTCGTCCTTTCACGTCATAACGAGATGCCTTTTCAAAAAGAAAAGAATGGCAGAAGATGTCAAGATAGCGGGCTACCGTCTGAGGACAGGTCGACAAGGACGCCGTCGTCGTCAGCGTGTCCGAGATGCGCTTGGCATTGGTCAGGCCGCCAACCGCACTCGCCATTACATCGCAAACGGCGCCAAGAGCCACGTCGTTCTTCAGCGAATACCGTTCGACAATATCGGCAAAATACACCCGTTTGAAGAGATTCTTGAGATACGTCTCACGCGAACTCTGGTCAGGCGACAAGACGGCCAGCGGCATACCGCCCCAAACGAGAAAGTCCTCCCAAGCGTCAACCTTCTCCTTTCCGCCAATTTGATAATATTCAGCAAAAGAAAGTGGCCACATACGAATGATAGTACCGCGATCCCGGAAATTCGTCGCGATATCTTCAGACGGCATTTCCGAATTTGATCCTGTCACATAGACATCGGCTTTCTTCATGAGCGTGTTCAATACATCGTAAAATGTCACGCTGTCGCCATCAACGGGCTTACATTCTTGAATCTCGTCGATAAGCACATACATCTACCGTCCATCCGCCAACAACCGCGCCTTGACATGTTCAGAAAGCTTACGCGGATTTCTCAATTGCTCAAATTCGTCTTCATCAAGGCGAATCTCGATGATCTGACTCGAATCAACGCCCTGTCCGCGAAGATAGTCACAAAAGATGTCAAAGAGGAAATAACTCTTTCCGCAGCGGCGTATGCCGGTAATGACCTTCACAAGCCCATTGTGCATGAACTTCTTAATTTGGTCAAGATAACCATCTCGCGCAATCCTCATAATTAAATATTCCGTAGAATTCTACACAACGCAGACATGATATCATAACTGCGCCTTTGCGTCAATCCACCGGGCCCTGGAGGTGTACTCGGTCGGTCAACACCGCTAGCGCGGTGTTGACCGACCCCGGCATCTGAGCATCTGAGCTTTTCGAGTCGTCGAGTCCGAAGCCGCAGTCGGCTTTCAGGATCTTCCCATTGTCTGGAAGGACGAGTGGGGACAGACCCCCTGATTCATCAGCAACGTTTTCATCCAAGGCCCCTTACCTGACCCGGATGATGAACCCGGCCGGGGCGAGGCGGACGCCCAGCGACACCGGATTTTCGCCCTCCTTCTCCTCCGACCAAACGAACGTAGCGTTCGCGCCCGGCTGAGCGGCTGTCTGGATGATTTTGGGACAGATGCCCCTCCCCCAGCTGATCAGCGTCGTGTTCGTCTTCTGCAGGCCGATTGCCGCCGGCGAGTCACGTGCGATGTCGACCGTAATCGGGTACCCGGGCTTGTTGCTGTCGTTGTAGCCCAAGATCCTTCCGGGTTTTCCGTTGGAAGCGTTGAAGAACGGCGGCGTCTCATAGCCCCCGACCGGCAGCGCAAATTCCAGCCGCACGTTCGCGGTCTCCAGATTCGAGTAGACCAGCGCGTCGCGCGACGTGCAACGGAAAGCCGGATGTGTGCCGACGAACCGAATCTTGCCGCCATCCTTAAACGTGCCGAGCCGCACGCTTGCCCGCACCTCAAGCGTTGCGTCGTCAATCACCGTCAGGCCCCCACCGAACCAGTAGTCCGAGCAGGAGAGGGACGTGCCCGGGCCGAGCCACAGTCTGCCGCCATCCATGTTCTCCAAGCGGCCCGACAGATACCAGCTCGCCCCGTTGGACAGCCGCACCTCGCCTTCGGAGGATTCAAACAACCTCATGCCAGGCGAGCGAAGCGCCACGCCGTCCAGGGCCAGGCGCACCCCCTGCCCCTGGATCTGCAGCTTATTTTTCACCTCCAGCCCTACAGCTTCCTGCCCGTCCGCACGGGCAAACGTGACATCTACGCCCGACTGACTCAGGTCGAGGGTTCCGACGCTCATCGCCGCGCTCAGAACGATCCGCGCCTTCGTGCCGGCCGGGAAGAAGACCTTCGCCGCCGAGGACTGCGGATAGCCGCACGAGTCCCCCTTCTGGTTGTCGCTCCAGTTCGCCGGTTTTCCCCAGTCGTTGTCCGCCGCGCCCGTCCAGGTGTAGGTCGTCGTGTCCAGCGTATGGCACGTCGCCACGGCCGTGCGCGTCTCATTCGTCGCCGTGCCGCCGGCGGATGTCGAGACCGCGCGAAACTGCCAGTAGTAGGTCCGCTCGAAGTGTTCGAACTCGTTAGTAAACGAGAACGCCCCTACCTGCATGTCGAGCGGACCGCCCACCTGGTCGAACGTGTCCGCGTCATTCGACTCGCCGACCCAGAGCGAGACCGACGCCACGTCGCCCATGCCGGCGTCCGTCAGCCGGCCCCTGAACGTCACCGTGCGGCGCGAGACGGCCGCCGAGACCGAGCCGAACGCCGGGGCCCCCGCCATCGTCACACGCTTCGTCTGACTGCGCGTGCGCCGCCCGTCCGCCTCCGCCTCGATGCAGACGTAATACGTCTCGCCCGGAGCCAGGTACTTCGGCGACGACGCATTGGGCTCGAAGAGCGTCAGCTCGAAGGCTCCGAACGACTGGCAGACGGAGTCGGCAGGCCCCGTCCAGGCCGGGGTCATCTCGTCTTCCGACGGGCCGACCAGCACCGTCAGCGTGCATGGCCCGCCGGCGTAGTCCTTCAGGTCGCCCGTCACCGTCAGCTTGTCGCCCTTACGGCCGTCGAGCGCGTCGAGGGAGACCTCCGGATCGGCGACGTCTCGCCAGTAGATGCTCGGCGACCAGACCGGGCGCTCACCGTCAAGAAGGCAGCAGCGGAGGACGAGGCTTTCGTCCGTCCCCCAGTTGGACGGCAGGGGGGCAGTCGCATCCGTCTTGCCGGCCTCGATCGTGGCGACACACGTCCTGTTCGCCCACCCCTCCAGCGTGTCGCCGCCATGCTCAGGGCCCCAGGCGACATACAGGTAGCGCGGGCCGGACGCGGCAGGGAAGGTCAGGGCCAGCCTCTGACGGGCGCCATCCGAGATGACCTCCTTCACCGAGACGGACGCGCGGCCGTTCACCCTGAAGAGCGATCCGTCCCCCGGATCCATCATCAGATTCCAGGTCGTGCCGCCATCATCCGACCAGCCCATGTTCTCCGTGTTCAGGTAGTCGGCGGTCGAATTGTAGCCGCCGGCGTGGCCAGTGCCGTCGCTCAGCCGGATCTCGATCGGATACCAGCCAGTCTCCTTCGGCTCAAACGGCGAGGAGGTTATGATGGAGGACCAGCTGCTGACTTCTTCAAGAAGCGTGGTCGTTTTCCCGGTTCTCGGATCGGTGATTTGGATGCGCTCGTTGTCGTCGATGCACGTGCGGAAGAGGTACTTCTTGCCGCCTTCCAGGCGCATCTTGCCCCAGTAGACCCACTGGCCGCCGTTCTCTGGCCAGCAGACCTCGTCGCCCCAGACGTCGGATGTGCGCTTCGTCGCCGTCCCCTTCGGCCTGCCGCCGAGGTAGGCGGCCAGCACGCCCAGCTCACGGCGGTAGATGCGATTGCCGTCCTCGTAGTTGCGCCAGTCCGTCCCTTGCGGGAGCTCGGCATAGCTCTTGCTCCAGTCCGCGTTCGCCTGCGTGAAGAACGTCTGGTTCAGCCCGGGCTCGCCGAACCAGTCCGGCGACACGGCCGTCTTCACGCGCAGGACGCTGCTTTCGATGGACTGATCGAGATTGTTGCGGACGACGAGGCGGACGAAATACGTTCGCCCGGGCTGGAGCCGCGAGAGGCAAAACTCCTCGCCCCCCGCCTGGTAGATCGTCTTGACCTCCTGCGTCCGGTTAAGCGACGCGGCGTCGAAGCCATACTCAAGGGTCAGCGTCGCGGATGCCGCACCTTCGCCCAGTCCCGACACGTAGGCCATGAAGTCGGCAGAGGCGTCGCCGACTGCAGAGGACCGAAACACCATGAGGCTAAGCTCGGGTCGGCCGACGCAAGGATCTCCGCCATGTCATACGCGATAAAGCCCCGGTTGGCCGCCGTGTCATGTTCGGCCTTCACCCAGTCGGCCGGGGCCGCGCCGCCCATCAGGCGGCACTCGTCGAACGCGCCCATGGCGAACTTGTCCGTGCCATTCGAGTTGCAGCCGATCGAGAACTTGAAGCCGTTGTCCGTCGCCGGGTCGATCTTGCCCTGGGCGCACCGTTCGCCATTGGCGTAGACGTACAGGTCCTCGTTGTCGTAGACGAAGGCGAGATGCACCCAGTTCTGGTGAAGGCCGGGGGACGGCAGCGAGAAGGTGACTGTCCGGTCGTTGGCATCGCCGCGGGCCGTGAACTTCGTCATGCTGCCGCCGTTCGACTCGACTTCCCAGCCGGGTCCCTCATACTGCGCCTTGCGGGAGAACAGGCGGAAGTGGCCGGACGCGGACTCACAGCGCACCCAGCCGGAAATCGTGAACACGCCGTCCTTGAACACGCCGGCAGGGTCGCAGGCGTCGGAACTGGACACCTGGAGAGGCACCGAGAGATAGGACATTTTGTTCGTCGCCGTCGTGCGCGCACCGCCGACCGGCGCATCGGAGCCGTTGTAGCGGACGCTTTCGGACGTTTCGCCCTTCGGCGTCGCGTCATAGGCCGCCCCATGCCTCGTCGAGTTCGAGCAGACGCCGTCCGCCTCGCCCATGTGCCAGACGCCGGCATAGTTCGCGTTCCAGGTTCCGGACGCGTTTGATGACGTGACCGGCCCACCCCCCCACTGGACGAAGAAGGACTTGCCTTTCGCCAGTTGCGGCAGCTTCACCCAGAAGAGCGACTCGCCGGACGGATTCCACGTGTCCAGCTGATAGGCGAGCGGCTCGCCGTTCTCGTCCACAAACACGACATCAGAGCCGTCCGCCTTGCATGTGTCGTAGTGAAAGCCGTCCACCGTCTGCGGCGACAGGCGCACAAGAACCGGGAAGTCCGCCAGCTCGGCGCCGGCATACCCCTGCACCGTCAGCCTGGCCTGATAGGACGGCGCCGCCAGCGCCGCAGAGACGGCCAGGCCGCAAGCGGCAAGCACCGCAACGAAGAACCTCTTGATGTCATTTCTCATGTCGAACTCCTCACTACCTGTTGATGCGAACGCTGATGACAGCCCTGCCCATGCAAGACTGCCGATATCATAGCACCTCCGGGGCGCGGAGAACAATTGCATAAAACTACAGTACGTGAAGGGGTGCGATTTTGCTATCATGCGGGACATGATCCCTGGCAGCACAATCGCCCTCCTGGCCCCTTACCTGACCTTGATCATGAACCCAGCCGAGGAAAACTCCGCCGCGCCGATGTCCGGATTCTTTCCCCTCACGCGCGGACGACCGTAGACGTCGACAGCCCCCTCCATCCACGGCAAGGTCATCCCCTTGTCGATTGCCGGAGACGCGCTCAAAAGTCTGTAATCCTGCCGGGCCGCATTCTTGAAGCAAGGATTCCCCTGCCACCCACCTTTGTCAACAGCGACAGTCAAATCGACCAGATTGTTGGTGAATGTGACAGGGGACTTGACATTGGCATAATCGTTGGAAGCGGTTCCTTCGCGGAAGTTGCCGAAAAAGATGGAATTGCGAACAGTTCCCGCCTCCATGCAGACCGTGGGAACATCATCCGACGCCGAGCGGTTGAAGGCAATGGTGCAGTTCTCGGTGACGGGGGAACCGAACCCCTGGAAAAACCCGGAGGTCTGGAGAATACCGCCACGACCGGTGAAGAATCCTCTGCCAATATTGTCCGCAATGAGGCAATTCCGAAGGGTGGCATTGCCGCTAACCGTGACAACCGGAAGACCTAATCGATCGGGGGTGCCGTTGCCAATAATCCGCGAGTGCGTCAAGAGTGCCTTGCCGCCGACATAAACCAACCCGTTGAAGTAGAAGTTGGCACCTCCATTGTAGGTTGAAGCGTTGCCACGAATGAGAAGATTAGAGGCAACGCCGCTACCGTCTACCGTCAAAACGACGCCCTCGCCCATTTGTCCGCCGACATTTCGTTCAAAGACCGTATCGCCGAGGAAGCCCCCATCCATATAGACGACACCGCCGGAAATGCTATTGGTGGTATCTGCAATCCGGCAATCACAAACGCTTCCGCTGTTGAGGGAGATGACCGCGCCCTTCCCTCCCGAAAGAGTTCCTGTGTTTGAGAGAGTACAGCCAGAAAGGGAGGCGTTGGGGTTTTGAAGATGGGCGATTCGCACGATACCGCCGCCCTTAATGGAGGTCTGATTACGCCCCGCCCCAAGGATTTTGACGGGGGTCAGCAAGGATAGGGACTGTCCAAGCGTATAGTCGCCAGCGGCGATATGCAGTTCGCTGGAACACTCGGGAGTGGTGCACAGCGCCGCGTAGGCATCCTCTATTCGATGGGCGGCATTTTCGGGTGTATTGTAGGGGGGAATATTGGCACCGTTGGGGTCGGCGTAGCAGATTCTCGGCTTGACTTCGATGTTCAGGCTCTGCACCTGCGTCTGGCTTCCATCGCCAACGGAGAGTTCGAGGGTGTGGGTTCCGAGAGGCACTTGGCGCACGAGGATTGGCTCGGTAGAGATGGGGGCTCCGTCGAGTTTCCAGAGGATTTCGGGCGTGTCGCAACCAGATACGAGAGCCTCTGCCTTGAGGGTGCCGCCTTCGGGAATGACTGGGGCCGCGATACGGATTGCGCTGTCCAATCCAGGTAGGGACTCGGTCAGTTCGAGCGCGCCAATACAGGGGGGCGTACCGCGCCCGACACCATCGAAGTCGGCTGTGATAGTTGCATAAGTGGGCTCAAGCGAGGCGACATCGGCTCCTGCGGCATAGGCGGAGGAGGTGGTATTGCGGAGGTGGAAGTCGGAGTGGTCCATATTGACGAACTTTGGGTCGGTGTAGATTGGTGAGACTGCCATCGTGCCGCCAGAGGATAGTCTGGATACGACATTTGTGGCGAAGAGGCCATCTTCGATAACGCCCTGGCCTAGGGATGTCTCGTCTCCGTTGCCCCAAAATATCGAGTTAGCTATAGTTCCGCCGACGAGGCGGAAGCCTGCGATGCCTTTGGAATCCTGATGCGTTGTGTTTCCCGCGACCGTGCAGTTCCAGACGGATGCATTCCGGCAGTAGAGCCCGCCGATTACCTTGGAGGAGTCGGAACTGTTGCCGCTGACGATGCAGTTGTAGATTTTGGCCTTGCTACCGATGGCTGCGATACCGGCGCAGCAGTCGTCGCCCGTATTTTGATCGCCGCCGGTCAGGGCGGTATTGCCGTGGATGCGGCTATTGCGCAATATGCCTCCGGTGACGAGCACGGGGGCGGCACCTTCGTTGGCATTCAGAGAGCCGCCACCCGAGCACTCGGTCACTTCGCAATGGGTTGCGACGCCGCCCTGAAGCCGCAAGGCATAAGCCGCGCTCGAACCGCGTTCGGTGTTGCGACACCCCCTAAAGAGAACATTGCTGATGATGCCGCTATAACAGTAGATTCCGCCGGCGGCGTAGCGCGCCTGCCGTTGGACGCAGTCTAGAATCTCCACATTCTCGACGGCCCCGTTCTCAACGCGCAAGGGGGCGCCCCCCTTCATCACGACATTGGCAATGGTCAAGTCGCGCACAATGTTCTTGTTATGCTTAATCGAGAGGAATGCCGCGGTGTTGGTGTACTCGGGAACGCCCGTCAGGATGGTCTGCCCGCGCCCGGCGCCCTGCAAAACCACCATCCCCTGAAGTTGGAGGTTGGTGGAGATGGCATAAGTCCCCGGAGCCACCTCGACGGTGGCAATCTGCTTCCAATTCTGGGCCTTGGCATAGGCATTGGCGGCGACGATGGCCTCATCGAGCGTCGCAAAGTCGGCATCACCGGAAGCGGAGACAGTAAAGTTTGTCTGTGCCGCAAGCGTGGCGGCGACAAGAGCGAAGGTGGCGGCAACACAACGCTTGTAGAGTAGAGACCCACGCCTCGGCTTCGCCGATGCGACTTCCCCCTCATCAAACCGGACGTGCGGATTTCCCG
>CAKUGW010000009.1 GCA_934654805.1 uncultured Kiritimatiellota bacterium | reverse complement strand
GCCAGGACCTGATGACGCCGGACGGCGGACTCTCCGCGCGCGGCGAGCAGGTGATGGCCCACAGCTGCATCAGGCGCTTCGGCGAGGCGGAGGAGCTGCTGGGCTGCGTGAACTGGCTTCTCGACGACGAGAGGGCCGGCTTCGTGACGGGCATCACCGTCCCCGTCGACGGCGGCTTCCTCGCCAACGCGGGGGTGTGAGGGGTCGAAGTAAAAGGGAAGAAGGAAGAAGTAAAAGGGAAGAAGGAAGAGGGAGGAAGTAAGGTGAAACTTGTCGAATTCGTTCCGCCCGTGAAGCATCCCATCTGGACGCTCTGCCGCCAGATGGGGATCACGGACGTCGTCGTCAAGGTCCATCCGGCCTTGACGGGGCTGCCCGACCCGTGGCGGCACGCGACGCTCAAGAAAGTCGTCGACGGCCTCGCCGCCGAAGGGCTTCGCGTCGTCGGCCTTGAGGGCGACCCCTTTGACATGGCGCCGATCAAGCAGTTCGGCGAGGCCGCGCCTCTCGTGTCCCGTGCGGCGGCCGCGAGCCCGCAGGTCACCGCCGCCGACCGCGAGAGAGCCCTCGCCCGCTACTGCGAGCTTCTCGAGTCGATGGCTGCGCTCGACATTCGGCTTCTCTGCTACAACTTCATGGTCGGCCCCGGCTGGTCGCGCACGGGCGTGCGCGCCGTGCGCGGCGGGGCTCTCGCCACCTATTTCAACAAGGCCGAATACGAGGCGTCTCAGCTCGCAACCCCCAACTCTCTCCGCCTCGCCGCCGACCAGGTCTGGGCCAATTACGAGCGCTTCGTCAAGGCCGTGATGCCGACGGCGGAGAAGGTCGGCGTGCGCATGGCGCTGCACCCCGACGACCCATGCCTGCCGTCGCTCGGCGGCTACGCGCGCATCTTCGGCTCGGTCGCGGACTACGACCGCGCCTACGCGCTCTATCCTTCGCCGTCGAACGCCGTCACCTTCTGCCAGGCGAACTTCAAGCTCATGGGCGCCGACCTCATCGCGGCGGCGCGGCACTTCGGCCCGCGCATCGCGTTCATCCACATGCGCGACGTCGAGGGCGACAGGACGGACTTCACGGAGCTTTTCCACGACCAGGGATCGACCGATCCGTTCGCGCTCATGCGCACATATCGAGAGCTTGGGCTTGACGTGCCGGTGCGCGGCGACCACGTGCCGGAAATGGCGGGCGACCGCCTGCTCGCGCCCGACGCCGTGCCCGGGTATTCCGTCCTCGGCCGCCTTTTCGCCGACGGCTACCTGAAAGCCCTCCTGAAAGGAGCCGAAGTTGCGTAGGCTGTCGTTATTTGTCCTTCTTTGCTCCTCTGTCGGTTGCAGCCGTGCGCTTCCGCCGGTCGCCGGCCGCCTGCCCTGCCGCGAGGCGATGACGGACCTCGCGGCGGACGCGGAGATCCTCGTGAGGTCGAACGGCGGCCTCTTCACGCATTGGGGCGGCAGCGCGGGCGCCCGGCCCGTCTCGGCCCCGACGGCCGTCTGGGTCGAGACGGACATGGCGACCAACGGCCTTGCCGTGCTGACGCTGGCGGAGAACAAGGGGCATCGTCCATCGAATTTCTTTGTCTCCACGAGCCGCTGGGAACGGGTCACGCGCTTTGAGCCCAACGTGCCGGCTGGACTTGCGGTCAAGTTCTTCTCGGTGAAGTTCGTCGCCGAGAAGCCGTTTGACGAGCGGCGGCTCCATGTCCTCTCCGTCACGGGCGAAGTGCCGGAGACGGCGGCCGGCGCCTGCAAGGTCGATGTCGAGACAGGCCGCGACGTGCGGACCGTCTACGACGGCGACCCGGCCCCGGCCGTGACGTTGGCGAACGCCGCGCCGCAGGCGCTGGCGTGGACAGGCGAGATCCGCCTCGCCGACGCCTTCGGGCGCGAGGTGAAGATGCCCGTGGACGTGACGGTCCCGAGTCAGGGCCGCGCGCGGATTCCCGTCCCGTGGCCCCTGCCCGCGCGCGGCTGGTGGGGCGTGACGGCGTCAATCGCCGGGGCGGACGGCTCGTCGGCGACGTCGACGGCCTCCTTCGCCTGGCTTGACCGGCACGACGTGACGCCGCCACTTGCGCCCGGCAAGTTCCGCATCGGCCTTCAGTGGCACAACGGACGCCTGACGGACCGTCTCGTCGGTCGGACGTTGGACGCGGTTGTCCGCTGCGGCGCCAAGCTGGTGCGCACGGGCCTCGGTTCGCGCCGCTACGTCCACAAGGGGCCGGGCCAGTACGACTGGGCAAAGACGGACGAGCTTGTCGCGGCCCTGTCGGCGCGCGGCCTTGCCGTGAACGCCACCGTCTGGAGCACGCCGCCGTGGGCCGAGTCGCCCGTCGACCGGGTCTGCCGCCATCCGGAGCATCCGCTCGTCTCGCGGGCGTATGCGCGCATCTGCGGCATCCCGACGGACCTTGCGCTCTGCGAAGACTACTACGCCGCGCTGGCCGCGCGCTATGGCGAGCGGATCGCCTACTACGAGATCGGCAACGAGTGGGACCTTTACAACTTCTACCCGGGGACGACCGAAGACGCCGTGACGATCCTGAAGACCTGCTTCACGGGTCTCAAGCGCGGGAATCCGCGCTGCGTTGTCGCGCCGTGCGGCTGGGCGCTGCCTGACGCGGGCGGACGCGACCACCGCCTGGCGGAGCGGTTCGTCAACTACGGCATCCAAGATCGCCTGCTCACGGAGGCGAAGGGCTTCTACGATGTCCATGCCGTTCACCTGCACGGCGGGTTTGCAGGCTTTCGCGAACGGGTGATCGGCAAGTTCCTCCCGAACCGCCGGCGGATAGGCGTGAGCGTGCCGTGGTATGCGAACGAGACGGCGTCGTCGTGCGTGTTCGGCAACGAGATTTCCGTCGCGGAGGACGTCTGGAAGAAAGTCCTTTTCGCCTGGGCCTACGGCGCGCGCGACTTCAGCTGGTACAACTTGCGCGCGACTGGCTGGGACCCGAAGGACTCCGAACAGGGCTACGGCATCGTCACGCCCGACTTCAGGCCCCGGCCGGCGTACGCGGCGTTCTCGGCCCTGACGGCCGTCTTCTCGGGCCTGGACTTCGCGCGGATCGTCCGAAGCGAAAGGGACGGCCTGGAGCTCTACGCCTTTGCGGACGCGCGCGACGCTTCGCGCGGGCTCGTCCTCGCCGGGTGGCGGAACCGTCGGCACGACCGGGGCGCCGTGCGCGTCCGCACGGACGCGCACGGCGCCGTGGCCGTCGACATGATGGGCAACCGGACGGCTCTTCCCGTTGCGTCGGGTGTCGTGTCGTGGGACATTTGCGACAAGCCGGGGGCGCTTGTCCTCACGGGCGTGACGGAGGCGACGCCGGTCGCGGAAGATTTGGACACTTCCGCCGGGGACGAGGCGTGCCTGACGGTCGGGACGGGCGACGTGCGCAGCCGCCCGCCGGACTACGTCGCCGCGTCCGCCGAGCAGGTCTGCTGTCCGTATGACGCGAACCCGGCGACGGTCGATCGCACGTGGAAGGGCCCGGACGATTGCTCTCTCAAAGCGTGGCTGGCGGACACGCCTGACGGGTTCGCGATCCATGCCGAGGTCACGGACGACATTCTCGCCCCGGGCGACTGCCTGAAGGTCGAGCTCGCCTACGGGGAGAGGACCGTAACGCGCGCGGCGCCGTCGTCGGAAGCGCGTCGCCGGGGACGGGTGACGGTCTACGACGTCTCCTTCCCCGGACCGCGCCCGACGGCCGTCGCCGTGCGCGCCGAGGACGACGACGGGGCGGGCTTTGACCTCTGGATCGGGACAGAGAGGCTTCTTCGCATTCGGTAGTTTTCGTGAAACGATAAACTCAAGATAGACTCAACAGGAAAGGACTGCATGCCATGCGTATGGACAAAGTGATGATGACTCCTCTTGCGACAGTCGCCGCCTTCGTGAGCGTTGGCACGGCCTCGGCCTGGGAGTACTCGTATTGGGATCCGGCCGGGTCCGGCGGCTGGTCGGACGCGACGCGCTGGATCGACGGCAAGCTCCCGACCCAAACGGAGAACGTCAACATCCGGGACGCGGAGGCGTTCGCGACGGACGCGGATTTCGGCTTGATGACGGGCTTGACGCGCATCCGGCTCTCGGGAGAGGCCGCTTCTCTGGACCTTCGTCTCGACGAAGACCATGAAGGGGCCTTCAACTCGCTTCAGCTCGAGAACAGGGAATCCACGACAAAGGCGACCGTCTACAAGTCCGGCACGGGCGTCTTCTCCCACACGAGCGGGGGATTCGGCTTTTACTTCGACGCCTATTGCGTGACAAACGGCGAGCTGCGTCTGCGCTTCGTCGAAAGCCAGACGAACATGGTCTACGGCGCGTTTGCGCCGGGCCGGCTCGTCTTCGACCGGAATGCGGACATCGCCGTCAAGGGGCTCGACGGCGACGGTGACGTGAGCGCCATCTACCCGCGCACGACCTTCCTGTGGGGCGATGTCGCCCACCAATGGGCCGACGGGACGCCTTTCGCCTTTTCCGGCACGCTCGGCGCGAACATGAACCTGGCCATCTGCGGCGGACGCCATCACTTCACCGGCTTGACGTCCGAGAGCCTGGCGGTCCGTCTGCTGAACGGCGAGCTGGGCGTGGGGACGTTCGGCAGGAATGGCGAGGCCGGCTCGGTCGGCTCGGCGCCGGCGCTGACGTTCGGCGGCTCGGCGACGCTGCTCTATCTCGGCGCGGGCGAGACGACGGACAAGACGCTTGTCTTCGGCGCGGACGCCGCCGCGGCGACCGTCGACGCCGGTGCCCATGGCGGCGTCACCTTCAGCGGCACGTGGGATGCGTCAGCCGCCTCGGACCTGACGCTGACGCTCGCGGGCTCCAATACGGCGGACAGCGTGCTGGCCGCCGACCTCGCGGGCGCGTCGGGACGGCTCGCGCTCGTGAAGCGCGGCGTCGGCACATGGGACCTCGCGGCGGTCCCGCGCGCCGCGTGGGCGGGGCCGGTGCGGGTGGCGGAGGGCGTCCTCAAGGCGGCGTCGCTCGCGCCGCAGGGCGAGCCCTGCGCGCTCGGCACGGCGACCGGCCTGGACGCCGGCGCGGCCCTGGAGCTGGGAACGCCAGCCACGACCGGCACGGTGGCGTACACGGGCACGGCGTATGCGCAGGTGCGCGGCCGCGCGGTGACGGTCGCCGGCACGGGACGCCTGGTCGGGTCGGCGGCCGGCGGCGTCGTCAACTTCTTCGACGTGACGGCCGCCGGAGCGGCGGGCGGCACGCTGGAGCTGGACGGCTCCGGCGCGTTCGACGGCGTCAACGACGTCCGGTCCGGGGTCGGACCCTTGGGGCTCGCGAAGGCCGGCACGGGAACCTGGTCGCTGGGCGGCACGGTCGATGTCGTGCGGACGGACGTGAAGGAGGGGACTCTGGTCGTCAACAACGCGTCTGACCGCTATGCCTACTACCGCTTCACGGTGACGGAGCTCTGGGGCGGCCGACGCCTGCAGATCGGCGAGTTCGCCCTATTCGACGCGGACGGCGCGCGCGTGAACGCGAACCTGGTCGTCGCCGACGAGAACGGCAAGCCGTATGCGCTGAATCCGGGCGAGGCGCAGGACGATGGCGCGTTCGGATACAGGAACACCTCGCTGGCCAACCTGTTCGACGAGACGGCGGGCAATGGGTTCATCGACGGGTACTGCGCGAAGACGCCGTCGCGGACGGACCCGAAGACCTGGCAGGCCTTCACGCTGCGCCTGGCGGCGGACGCGCGATCGGCGCGGTCCTATGACATTCAGGCCAGCCAGGGCTACAACCCCGACAAGCAGCCGGGCGACGCCTGGAACGCCAACCACATGTGCAACTTCGAGGTGCGCGGGTGGCGTGTCGAGGCGAGCGTCGACGGGCGCAGCTGGGCCTTGCTCGACGAGCAGTACCTGGACGGGCCGCCGCTGTCGGGAACGGGCCGCCGGTGGTACGCGGTCGACGCGACGGACGCGGACCGGAGCGAGCGGCCGGGCTATCTCTTCGGAAACGCGCTTCCGCCGTCCCCCGCCGTGTCGCTGGGCGTGGTCTCCGTCGCGGGAGGCGCGCGTCTCGTGGCGGACGCGCCCGTCGAGATCGCGGCCCTGCGCATTGACGCGACCTCGGCCGGCAGCCTGAGCAACGTCATGTTCGCGGCCTCAGGCACGTTGGACATCACCGGCCTTGACGGGATGTCGGCGGTTCTGCCGCTCGCGTTTGCCGATGGCACGGATCTCGCGCCGCTGCTCAATTGGACGCTGAAACTCGACGGCGAGGTCTCGAACAAGTATCTGATCGGCGTATCGGGCGGACAGGTGACGTTGCGGCGGCGCGGCTGCCTGTTCATCATCCGTTGAAGAAGACAGAAGGGCAAGGTGATCGAAAGATGAGAAGCTTGACGTTTGCCGCGCTGTTCGTGATGCCGTTCGTGTGCGCGGCGGAACGGCAGGGCCCGTTTGGGGAGGGCGCGCCGAAGATGGAAATCGACGGCGTGCGTCGTGCGCCGGACCGGTCGGAGACGGCGGACGGGGTCCGTACCTGGCATTTCGGCCCGGTCACGTGGACGTGGCGGACGCGACGCGACGGCGACTGGACGTTCGTGGCGTCCGAGATCGCCAATCGCGGCGCGCGCGACGTGAAGCTCGGGCGCTGCGACATCCTCGACGCGCAGGCCGGCGTCCTCGCCGGACGGCCCGGCGTGCGGTTTCTCGACCTCCAGCGGCTCCAGCTGCGCCAGCGCACGGTACGCGCCGTCAGCGACCCGAAGGCCGCGCGCGACATCCCGATCCACGTCCAGTTCGCCGAGCCCGACGGCTCGTTCGCGCTGCAGTTCGGCTTCACCACGTTCACGACGCTGGAGACCTCGTGCCACTGGTCGGGCACGGGCGGCGTCGCGCGCGTCCGCGCCTCCGGCGCCTTCGAGGACTGGACGCTGAAGGCGGGCGCGGCGACGCCGTTCGAGGAGTTCGCCTATGCCGTCGGCCGCGATCCCCACGCGCAGCTCGTCCGCTGGGCGACGCGCGTGGCGGAGAACTACCGCCCGCAGTTCATCCGCACGCCGCCGCTCGGGCTCTCGGGCAGCGCATGGACCCATCTCGCGCAGGGCGGACCGGAAAACGCCGACGAGGCCAAGTTCAACAAGGCGGCGGCCCTGTCGAAGCTTCTGCCGGGCTACGGCTTCAGGTATTCCTGGATCAGCAACTCCAACATCCCCGGCGGCAATCCCGGCGACTGGAAGGGCTGGAACCTCGCGAACCATCCGCTCGGGCGCGACGGCACGGCGAAGCGGTACGCCGACATCGGCTGGGTCATGGGCTCGTGGGCGGGGCCGTTCATGCTGAGCTCGGGGCTGACGGACATGACGGCGGAATTCTCAGACGCCCTCTACCGCAACGCGGACGGCACGCCCTGGGTCTTCAAGACGGCCTGGTCGCACGGCGACGCCGGCCGTCTGCCGCGCGCCAAGCGGCCGGCGATCTACGCGCTCGACCCGTCTGTCCCGAAAGTCGTCGCGAAGCTGGCGGACGACTTCGCCTACCTGCGCGCGCACGGCGTGCGCTACTACATGCTCGACTTCCTGCAGACGGGCCTGGCCTATGGCGGCGTCGGGCCGGACGCGCCGCGCTTCAGCGGTGCGGACGGCTCGCGCAGTCGCGTCGAGGCGTTTTGCCGGGCCATGCAGACGATTCGCGCGGCGGCAGGGCCGGATACGTACCTCCTGGGCTGTTCGGGCCCGACGTTCTGCTGCGTGGGGACGGTCGATGGCGTGCGGACGGCCGGCGACCTTGGCGAGGGACGGAACATCCATCCGGACGCGTTCTTCTATCCGGCGAGTTTCGCGATCAACCGGATCGGCTTCTGGACGGGGCCCGAACGGTCGCTCTACAACACGGCGACCTACTACACGCACGGGCGGCTTTTCAACAACGACCTCGGCAACGTGCTGACGGTCGGCGAGCCGCTGCCGCTCGAGCACGCCCGCGTCAGCGCGGCGATCCACGCCTTTGCGGGCGCGTCGTCCATGTTCGGAGACGACCCGCGCGACATCACGCCCGAGCGGCTGGCGCTCGTGACGGCGACCTTCCCGCGCGAAGGCGCCCCCGCCGTCCCGGAGGACCTCTTCACGGGCGAGCCGGGCGAGCCGCCGTCCGTCCTGCGGTACGATTTCGCGGACGCGAGCGTCTTTGCCGTCGTCAACATGGGCCCGTCGCCGATCCGGCGGACGCTGCGCCGCAGGGGCGTCTTCGTCCTCTTCGACTATTTTGACGCGCGGATGCGCAACCGGCACCGCGACGAGGTCGCCGTCTCGGTGCCGCCCGAATCCGTCCGAATCTACCGTCTGGTCGATTGCCTCAAGACGCCGCAGGTGATCGGCACGTCGAGCGCGTTCACGGGGCGCGATGCCGGCGGCGCGTGGAACGCGGCGTCCGGGACGCTCGCCGTGACGGTGAGGCGTCCGCGGCGCGAGCGCGGCGTCGTCTACCTCTTCGCGCCGCCCGGCTGGCATCTCGCGGACACCCGCCAGGGGCGGATCGGCAAGGACGTCAATACCGAGGAACTTGTCGTCGCCGTGCCGTTCGAGACGGACGACGCGGGAGTCTGGGAGAGGCGGATCCGCTTTGAACGCCATGCGCTGAAGGAGTCCGACGTCCGCAACGAGGCGGATCGCTTCGGCTGAAAAAAAAACGAAAGGTTCGTGATGAAAAGAGCTCTCATGCTGATTGTCCAGACGGTCGTCCTGAAGACGGCATTTGCCGGCATCGACCTTGCGCCGATCAAGACGGGGCACGGCCGCAATCAAAGTCCGTTGTGCGTCGAGCTGTCGCGCCTCGGCACGCTTCGCCCGCGCACGGCGAACGAGATTCACGGGTCGAACTGGACGCTCGGCTGCGAATGCCTTGACCGAGACTTCACCGACTTCGGCGAATACAAGGACTACATCGTGCCGCTCGGCATCAAGGAGATTCGTCTGTTCGCCGGCTGGGCGAAATGCGAGAGGAAGCCCGGAGAGTTCGACTTCGCGTGGCTGGATCGCTGCGTCGACTGGGCGAACGCGAACCGCATCAACGTCTACCTTGACATCAGTTACGGCAATCCTATCTACAAAGGCGCGGGTGGCGCGGGTCTCGCGAACGGAACGCCGGACACACCGGAGGGCTTGGCGAAGTGGGATGCCTGGGTTGAGACATTGGCAACGCACTACAAGGGACGCATCCGTGACTTTGCGACGTGGAACGAGCCGGACAACGGCGGGATGAATCCGCCGCCCGTCATCGCCGACCTGTGCGTGCGCACGGCGCGCATCCTCAAGCGTCTCATCCCCGACTGCCGCGTACACGGACTTTCGCTCGCGTCCAACGAGCCGGAGTTTTTCGAGACCTGCCTCGTCGAAATCGCGAAACTCGGCGGCATCGACCTTTTCGACACGTTCGTCTATCACGGCTATGCGGTGAATCCGGACTCGTCTTATGCGCGCGTCAAGAAACTTCAGGAAATCTGTGCGAAATACGCGCCCAAGGCCAGGATGCGGCAGGGCGAGAACGGTTGCCCATCCGAGTTCAGCGACCGATTTGCGCTGTGGCTCTATCCGTGGAGCGAAAACTCGCAGGCGAAGTGGAACATGCGCCGCATGCTCGGAGACCTTGGCCACGACTGCGGCAGCACCGTCTATTCGATTTGCGATCTCCAGTATCGTCCGCCGCATGCGCCGTATGTCTACCAAAACCGCAAGGGGCTGCTGCGCGCGAACGCGAACCGTCAGGTCTATCAGGTCAAGAAAGCCTATTACGCGGTGCAGAATGTCGCCTCGCTTTTCGACGACACGCTCGTGCGCGTGCGTCAGCCCGGCGTCTCGACGTGCGACCGTACGCTTGCGCTCTACGAATACGCAAAGGATGCGCGGCATCCGCTCTTCGTTTTCTGGACACGGGGTTTGGTGGACGTGAACAAGCGTCTGCTCGGCAAGTCATGGGAAGTCTCGGAGGTTCGCCTGAACGAATTGGATTATCGACAGTCGGCGGACGGGACTTGGCGGCTGGAGAATCTCACGCGCGCAGGCATTCCGTCCGACGATTTCACGACGCGCCCGATTGTGCTGGAATGGACGGGTGCGCCTCTGAAGGATCCCGTCTGGATCGATCTCTTTACGGGGGCGGTCTACGCCTTTCCCGCGAAACTTCAGATCGTCCATTCGGCGGGCGTTTCGTTCGTCCACGTGCCGGCTTATGACTCGCCATGTGTGCTGACAGAGCGCGCCGCCGTTGACTTTGAACGTGAAAATCAGGAAAGGATGTCGAAGTGAGCGGATTTGTCGCGATGTTGGGCCTGATGGCGGCCATCGGTTTGCGGGCGGACGCGGCGGGCGTCAAGGTCTACGAGGAGCCGGGGTGGTGCGTCTGGTGCCCGAGCGCCGTGGCGCTGCCGGACGGACGATTCGCGCTCGTGCATTCGCGGTGGCGCGAATCGGACGGCTTCGAGGCGTGGTGCGCGAGGAGCGAGGCGGCGCTCGCGGTCTCCGAGACGGGCCCGCTCGGCCCCTATCGGTTCGTGAAGACGATATTGCCCGGCTCGGGACGCGACGGGGACTTCGACCGTGATGTCGTGCACAACCCGCAAGTGCTCGTCGACGGCGGGAAGTACTACCTCTTCTACATGGGCACGCATTCGGACCTCGCCGACGGCACGCGGCCTGGCGTCTCGTCGTCGGGGACGTCGAAGGGGAGCTTCCGCCTGAACCAGCGCATCGGCGTCGCCTGGGCCGACCGCATCGAGGGTCCCTGGCACCGCACGGGGCGGCCCGTCCTGCCGGAGTCGGGGGACTGCATCATGGCGTCGAATCCGGCGGTCGTGCGGATGCCGGACGGCAGGTTCCTGATGGTCTACAAGTGGGGCTGGCCGCCGGCGGCGAAATGGCCCCACTGCCGCAACAGCTGCGCGGCGGCGGTCGCCGACTCGCCGCTCGGCCCGTGGAAGGTCGTCTCGAAGGACGTATTCCCCGTGCGGTGCGCGAACTTCCCCGGCGAAGACCCCTGCCTCTGGCTGGAGGGGGACGTCATCTGCTGCTCGATCCACGACAACGGCCGGTTCTACTCCCCGTCCGACCGCGCGCTGGTGACGTTCGAGAGCCGCGACGGCATCCGCTGGACGAACCGGGGCGAGCTCTTCCCGCGCGGCGACATCGAGCGGCTGGAGCGTCCGTTCGTCCTCGCGGAGCCGGACGGGCGCCGCCTGCTCTTCGCGGCGTCGAAGCCCCGGGGCGACTCGCCGCACGCGGAGATCCGCGCCTTCCCCGGCGTCCTGCCGGAGCCGTCGCGGACGTTCGACCTCGTCGTCTGCGGCGGCACGTCCGCCGGCCTCGCGGCCGCCGTCGCGGCCAGGCGCGCCGGGCTGAAGGACGTCGTCGTCCTTGAGCCGACGCGGCGGATCGGCGGCCTTACGACGGGCGGCCTCGGCCAGACGGACATCGGCGTGAAGCGGGCGTTCGGCGGCATCGCGCGGGAGTTCTACCGCGCCGTCAAGGCGCATTACGCGAAGCCGGAGAGCTGGACGTGGCAGCGGCGCGAGGACTACCGCGCCGGCGGGCAGACGACGAACGACCCGGACGAGGACGCGATGTGGACGTTCGAGCCGTCCGCCGCGCTGAAGGTCCTGGAGGGGTGGGAGCGGCGCGAGGGGCTCGACGTCCGTCGCGGCGAACGGCTTGACCGCGGTCCCGGCGGCGTCATCGTCGCGGACGGGCGCATCGTCTCGCTCCGCACGAAGTCAGGCAAGGTCTTCCGCGCGCGGATGTTCGTCGACGCGACCTACGAGGGCGACCTGATGGCGGCGGCGGGCGTCTCGTACGCCGTCGGGCGCGAGGCGAACGCGGTCTACGGCGAGACGGTCAACGGCGTCCAGTCCGGCTGGCATCCGGCGGACTTCCCGAAGGCATGGGACAACCAGATCCACGTGCGCATCGACCCCTACGCCGTGCCGGGCGACCCGTCGTCGGGCCTCCTGCGCGGCATCGAGCCCCTGGGGCGCGAGTCGCCGAACGGGTCGGGCGACCATCGCGTGCAGGCCTACTGCTTCCGCTCGTGCCTGACCGACGTCCCCGAGAACCGCATCCCCTTCGCGAAGCCGGAGGGCTACGACGCGCGCGACTACGAGATCCTCTTCCGCCTCGCCGAGGCGGGGGAGGACCTGACGCTCGTCAACTTCGCCGCGATGCCGAACCGCAAGACGGACACGAACAGCCGAGGCGGGTTCTCGACGGACTTTGTCGGCGCGAACTGGGACTACCCGGAGGCGTCCGACGAGCGGCGCGAGGAGATCGTGCGCGCCCACCTGAAGTACCAGCGGGGGCTCTTCTGGACGCTCGCGAACCATCCGCGCGTCCCGGCGGGCGTCCGCGCGTTCTGGTCGCGCTGGGGAACGTGCCGCGACGAGTTCGCGGACGGCTACGGCGACGGCTGGCAGCGCCAGCTCTACGTGCGCGAGGCGCGGCGCATGGTCGGCGAATACGTGATGACCGAGCGCGACTGCCGGCGGCGGCGCCAGGTGCCGCACCCCGTCGCGCTCGCGGCCTACGGCATGGACTCGCACAACGTGCGCCGCCATGTGGTCGACGGCCGCGTCGCGAACGAGGGCGACGTGCAGGACCACGGGTTTCCGCGCCCCTATCCGGTCGAGTACCTCGCGCTCGTGCCGCGACGCGGCGAGTGCGCGAACCTGCTCGTGCCCGTCTGCCTCTCGGCCTCGCACATCGCCTACGGGTCGATCCGCATGGAGCCGGTGTTCTTCGCGCTCGGGCAGGTCGCGGGCACGGCGGCGGCGCAGGCCCTCGCGGGCGGCCGCGCCGTGCAGGACGTCGACTACGGAAAGCTCAGGGAAAGGCTGGTGAAGGATGGAATGGTCATCGAATAGGAAGGCGGCGCTTCCGGCCCTCGTCGCGGCGCTGGCCGCCGGGACGCTCGGCGCGACGGACATGGAGCACAAGGCGAAGGTCGTCGCGACGGTCCGGACGGCCTTCGCGGGCGTCGCGGAGGTGACGTGCGACGATCCCGGCTTGTGGACGTTTGACGTTTCGGCCTCGACGGACGAAGGGCGAGACGTCGTGACAGTGCGCATCGCCGCGTCGGCCGAGACGAACCCGCCGCCGTTCGGCGTCTACCTGCGCGGCAGCGGCGCGGGCGTGCAGAACGTCTGGACGAGCGACATGTCCGTCAACGGCGACGCGCGGCATCTTCGCCCCAAGCTTTGGTGGGGATGGTGCGCGAAGTACCGCTCGGAGCTCGCGCGCGACCTGCCGCTCGCGGTTGGCTTCAATGCGGTGGAGCGCGCGCCGGTCGCCCTCGCCGCGTCCGAGGCGATGCGCCCGGTCGCGTTCGGCCTCTATGCCGATGACGAGACGTGCGACGTCATCGCCCGCTGCGAGTTCTTCGCGCAGCCAACGGCGCCGATGCGGGCGTATGCGGTCTCTGTGCTGGTCGACCGCCGGAACGGTACGCTGCCCGACACGGTGCGAGAGGCGGCGGACTGGATCTCGCGCGTGAACGGCTTTCGTCCGGCGCACGTTCCGGAGGCCGCGTTCGAGCCGCTTTACTCGACATGGTACGCCTATCTCCAGGATGTCCGCGCCGAGCCGCTGGAGGCGGAGGCGCGCCTCGCCGCCGCACTCGGGATGAAGACGATGATCCTCGACGACGGCTGGCAGAAGGAGGACAGCGCGACGTTTTACTCGGCCGTCGGCGACTGGACGCCTGTGCCGTCGCGTTTCCCCGACATGAGGGGGCACGTCGCGAGGGTCCGGGCGGCGGGGCTCAGGTACATGCTCTGGCTGGCCGTGCCCTACGTCGGGGACGAGTCGAGGGCGTTTGAACGGTTCAAGGGAAAGTATCTTCAGGTACGCGGCACGAAGTCGCCGGGCCGGAGCGCGATTCTCGACCCGCGTTTTCCGGAGGTGCGCGAGTACCTTATCCGGACATATGAGCGCGTCGTCGGGGAGTGGGGCTTCGACGGCGTGAAGCTCGACTTCATCGACGCTTTCGCGGTCGATGGCGCGGATCCGGCGGTCGCGGAGGGCTACGCCGGGCGCGACTTCCGGGAGGTGCCGCTCGCGGTGGACCGGCTGATGAAGGACGTTCTCGTGCGGCTGCGGAAGATCAACCCGGACGTGCTCGTCGAGTTCCGGCAGAGCTACATGGGGCCGGCGGTTCTCCAGTACGGGAACATGATGCGCGCGTGGGACTGCCCGGCCGATCCCTGCGCGAACCGACGGCGCATCTGCGACCTGCGGCTCACGTCGGGGCCGCTGGCCGTCCACTCCGACATGCTGGTCTGGTCGAAGGACGAAACGCCGGAGGGCGCGGCCTTGCCGATTCTGAACGCGCTCTATTCGACGATCCAGTATTCGATGGTTCTCGCAAAGATACGCCCCGACCACCGGGAGGTGATCCGCCATTGGCTGGACTTCTCGCGCCGCCACCGCGACGCGCTCGTGAAAGGGCGTTTCACGCCGCACCACGCCGAGAGCGGCTACACGTGGGTCGAGGGGGAAAGCGAAACCGAGCGTGTCGCCACGTCCTATTCGGGCGATGTGGCCGTGCGCACGGGCGAGCCTGACCGGACGGTCGTTCTCGTCAATGCGACGGGCGCGGAGGGGATGGTTGTCGATTTCGCGGCGCGCCCGGCGGCGGTTCGGCTCTTCGACGTGTTCGGGAGGCCCGCCGGGACGGTCGCGCCGGCGGCCGGGCTCGTCCGCCTGCCCGTCCCCGCGTCCGGCTTCGCCGAGGTGACGTGGTGAGGTCGCCGTCGGGGGCAGGCTCATCCACCTGTGGGATCTGTGGGGACTGGTAAAGGAGGAAACGAGAATATGCTGCGGAAAATTCTTTTGCGGGAGGGCGCATCTGGGATGACGCGGAGAGGCTTTCTGGGCGGCGGCTGCGCAGCCGCCGTGCTCGCGCCCGGCTTCGCGCACGCGGGCATGGCTCCGGGCGCGCCGGCGAACGTGGGCGAGATCGCGGGGAAAGGGCCGTTGCTGCGGTTTGGCGTGGCGTCGGACGTCCACATCGTCAAGGACTGGGGAGACGCCAACAGCCGTGGCCTTGCCGATCAGGAGCGGCACCTGGAGCGGGCCTTGCGCTGGTTCGATTCGCTCGGCGCCGACGCGGTCGTCTTTCCGGGCGACATGGCGCACACCGGGCGCGTGAGCGAGCTGGAGGCGCTGGCCGCCGTCTGGGAGAAGGTCTTTCCCCGGTCGGTCGCCGCCGACGGCCGCCGCGTCGAGCGCCTGCTGGTGACGGGCAACCACGAGGTCGGGCAGTGGCCGGGCCTTTGGGACGGCATCCCGGATGCGGAGTTGCGCCGGATTCGCCTTGACTATGACCGTGCGCACCTGGAGGCGAACTGGAAGCGGATCTTCCGTGAGGACTACCGGCTCGTCTGGCGGCGCGAGGTGAAGGGCGTGACGTTCATCGGCTGCCAGTATCCGCGCCCGGGCACGTGGCACAGCCCGGACATCTGCGCCGGCATCCGCGCGCTGGCGAGGGATCTGCCGGCGGACCGCCCCTTCTTCTACGTCCAGCACGCCCATCCGGCGCACACGTGCTACAGCGAGGTCGGCGGTGCTGTCGCCGAGTCGGAGTCCAGCGCGGCGTTGGCGGGCTTTCCCCGGGCGGTCGCGCTTTCGGGGCATTCCCACAACACGCTCTGCGACGAGCGCTCCGTCTGGCAGGGCGCGTTCACGTCCATCGGCTGCGGGTCGGTTGCGGAGGCAGGCCCGTGCTATCCGGGCGTGCCGTACGACAACGGCGGCGCGCCCTATGGCCCGGAGTATGCGAGCCAGCGCATGAAGTGTCCGCCGCAGGTCGGCAACGACGGGCGGGGCTGCCTGTTCGTCGAGGTCTACGCCGACCGCCTGGCCGTCCGGCGCCGGTCGCTGTCGTTCGACGAGCCGCTGGGGCCTGACTGGATCGTGCCCGTGCCGGCGCGCCTGGGCGGCGACTTCGACTTCAGCCGCCGCCGGCTGGCGTGGCCGGCGCCGCAGTTCGCCGCCGGGGCGCGGGCCATGGCGGAAATCCCGTCGCAGGAGCCGCCGTGCGCGGGGCCGGGGCTTGTGGGGCGGCCGGTGGTGCGCGTCTCGTTCCCGCAGGCCGAGTCCGTCGCCGGGTCGCGCGTCTTCGACTACGTCGTGCAGGCGTTTGCGGGCGGACGGGAAGTGCGGCGCGCCGCCGTGCTGGCGGTCGGGTACGACTTGCCGGAATCGCGTGCCGGCACGGGCGGCGAATGCCTGTTCGGCGTCCACGAGCTGCCGAAGGGCGTGCCGACCGTCTTCTCGGTGACGCCGCGCAACTGCTACGGCGCGTGCGGCCGGGCGCTGCTGACGGACGGCCTGATTCCCGCTTAGCCGACCAAGTTCCTCTCTGCCATGGGGCGACATTAGGAATGCCGTTCCTGTTGCGCCTGTCATGCGATGATTGGCTTGTCGGACGTGCATGGAAAGGGCCATGTCCAAGGGTCAGACACGAGTGATACAGTCCGAGTGATACAGCCCCGATCGGCCCCGGGCAAAGCACTCGACCACCACACGCTTCGTCCTGCGACGAACGAGACAGTCGGCGGCCTCGGGATCAAGCGCTTCGTCCTCGTCGCGGACCGCGGCATGTACTCGGGGACGAACATGTACGCAGTGCGCGAAGCGGGCAACGGCTACATCGTCTCGAAAAGCCTCAGGAAGACGGACAAGGCCGAACGCGCATGGGCCATCGACCTGGACGGCTACACCGTCGTCAGCGAGAAGTTCCGCCACAAGTCGCGCATCGTCAGGCGCGTCGTGAAGGACGGGAACGGCAGGAAGCACGAAATCAGGGAGAAGGTCGTCGTCTACTGGAGCAAGGCGTTCTATGAACGGGAGAAGAACGAGAACAGGTCGTTCATGGAGTTCCTGCAGAAGCTCAGGGAGAACCCCGGCAGCTACCGCATCACCTCCGCCCAGAGCAAGGGACTGAGACGCTTTCTCAAGAAGGAGTATCTCAACAAGGTCACGGGCGAAAAAGTCAATTCGTCCGACCTGATGCCGATGATCGACGAGGCGAGGCTCAACGAGTTCAACGAACTCATGGGCCACTACCAGATTGTCACCTCAGAACTCGACATGGGCGACCGGGAGTGGAGTTTCCCGGCGAATACTACCAGATGCTGAAGTCGAAGGGCGACGACATCTTCGCGATCCTCAAGGCGTTCGGAATGGAACTCAAGCCACAGCTCTACACCCGCGGCGAAATCCGCGAGATGAAGGCAACGGTGAGCCCATTCTGAGATGTATCCCTAAATTATTATGAGGGCGATATGCGCCAACCCCGCGTCGCCACTGGGTGAAAACGACTTTTTCAGAAATCAAACTGGCAAACTCGGGCGGACCCCTGCGGCCAGGTGGCGAAGCCGCCGGAGGCGCAGAGGCCGCAGCGCGACGTCGTGCGGCCCGGCGGACTCTTCATCGCGGAAATGACAGCCGTGCAGCGCGCGGAGGAGACGCCGGGCTGGAATCTCCTGCGCGACCGCACCTACGGCAAGACGCGCCTCTGCATCTGGCGGCGGCTTCCCGTCGGCTCTCTATGAAAATAGAGGTAGAGGCGGGGAGCGTCTTTATGCTACAATGTGGGGCAGATGAGGTGCCCTTCAGACAGCTTCCGGAGACTTTTGGCGGCCGCGCTCGCGCTGGCCGTGCAGATGGCGTCGGCGGAGATCGACTTCGCCTCTCTCTTGTTCTCGACGGACGGCGGGCGGACGTGGCGTGAAGACTATCCGCTGCTGGCGGGGACGAACCGCACGTTCGACGTGAAGGTCGAATGGTTCGGGCGCGACGACCGGAAGATGGTCTGGGACGGCGTGCTGGCCTGCACGCTCACGTCTGCGCGCGACTTCGCCTCCTCCATCGGGCGGCCGCATGCCTCTCCCTACACGCAGATGTCGTCGCGCCACTTCGAGCGCTATGCCGCGCAGTACCTGAACAACACGCCGCGGCCCTACTTCTTCCACGTCGATCTCGGCGCCCGGGCCGAGGGGGCGCGCGTGCATCCGCGCACGAAGGAGCCGCTTCCCGCCTGCCCGGCCTACGGGCCCGGCACATGGCATTTCTCCTGCGCGCTCGCCTATCGGCTGGAGACGCCCCTGACGGAAAGCCCGCACCGCGACAAGCGCCTGATCGAGGCGCGGCGCGACTTCTTCGTCTACATCGACGACCCGGACAATTCCGTCCTGCCTGAAAAGCCGGGCAAGCGACGCGCTTCACATCCCAACGGAAAGAAAGGAAAGAACTGACACATGAGCAACCGTCTGACGCCCCTCGCCTTCGTCCTCCTGGGCGCGCACCTCGCAGGCGCCGCATCCGATGCCCCGGCCCACATCGACGAATGGACGGGCGACCTGCCGCTGCCGTATGCGAGCCGGGGCTTCGGCGTGCTGCGCAACCAGTACGTGAACGGGCGGATCTCGTGCTACGTCAGCCGCAACGGACAGATCGGCCGCCTCAGCTTCCACGGCGGGCAGGGCATCGGCGCCCACGAGATCTTCGCCACCGACGAGAACGGCGTCTTCGGCAAGCTCTTCCGCGTGCAGGTCTTCGTGGACGAGACGCCCTACCGCCTGACGTTCGAGAAGACGACGCATCATCCCTACGGCTACACGTCGGAATGCACGGTCGCCGGCGTCCGCTTCGGCCACGAGTTCGTCCTCGACGACAACGCCGTCTTCCAGCGCGTCCGGGTCCTCTCGAATCCCCAGGGGAAGAAGGTCCGTGCGCGCGGCATCATGAGCGGCATCTCCTGGAAGGCGCGCGCGAACCGCACGCACGGCGACTTCCGGCTGGAGGCCGCGAAGGGCCGCTTCACGGCGGAATTCCGCGATGTCCTCAAGACGGGCGAAGGCGGGGCGGCCGACGAGGCCGTCACGATTCCCGTCAGCATGGGCCTCTTCGGCCGGCCGGCCGTCTATCCGCTGCAGGACGGCCGCTACCTGAAGGGCGACAAGAAGAAGGACGCGGACTTCTGGCGCTTCCAGCAGAAGCGCAAGTTCTACGTCGAGGCGCGGGACGCGGGCGACGATTTCGTCTACTACCTCGTCTTCGCCGAGCGGCCCGGCGAAGACCTCTCTGGCGCGCGCATCGACCGCGTCCACGCGCGGTTCGCCGACGTCTACGCGACGTGCGCGACGTTCGAGACGGGCGACCGCGCGACGGACTCGGCCCTTGGCTGCGTCGTGCCGGTCATGGCCGCGCACGAGGCCGGCCGCCCCGGCGCCTACCGCGCCTCGCCCGTCTACTGGACGTGGGGATGGGACGCGATGGTCCACGCCGATGCGTTCGCCCTCGCGGGCCAGCCGGCGGGCGTCCGCCGCATGCTCGACTTCCTGCGCGAGACGGCGCATCCCGAAGGCGGCATCATGCACGCCTACAACTACGGCTTCGCCGGCACGGTGAAGGAGCGGCTGGCCCCGCCGACCCAGCCGTTCTACGCGCTGCTGCTCCTCAACTACTTCAGCCTCACGGGCGACGCGGCGACGCGCGACCGCTGCCTGCCGCTCGCGCGCCTCGTCGTCGACCGCGCGCTGGAGATGCGCCGGCCGGGCGAGGCGCTCGTGCGCTGGTACGACATGTTCCCGGACAATCCCTTCTGCCTCGGCCAGACGGCCAACGACTTTTCGGCGTTCGACAACTCGATCTTCTACCAGGGCGTGCGGGCGCTCGCCGAGCTGACGGGCGAGCGGCGCTACCTCGACGAGGCCGCGCGCATCCGCGAGGCGTTCGAGCGGCTGCTCTGGGACGAGGACGCCGGCTACTTCTACAACTGGGCCGACGGCGAGACGAAGAAGGGCGTCGCGATCCACCAGGCGTTCAACGTCCTCTACATCTCCCCGTGGGCGTTCGACCTGAAGGGCGGGGAGATCGGGCGCATCGCCTCGTTCATGAAGAACAACTTCCTCGCGAACTACGGCATCCGCAACTTGCACTGGCGCTCGCCGGCCTTCATGCAGGACGGCGTCCAGCAGGGCGAGTACTTCCCCGTCACCGAGCGCTACTACTGGAACGTGATGAACCGCGCGCGCGACGTCGCCTCGCTCCAGGACTTCCGGCGCATCCACGGCTCGTACTGGAAGATCCTCACCTACCCCGAGGGGCAGACGCTGGAGGTCGAGAACGCCGACATCCTCGACTACTACGAGGACACGCCCGGCATGAAGCAGATCTTCACGGCGAAGGCCTGGCTCGCCTCGGCCCTGGAGCTCTGGCTCGGGCTTGAGATCGGAACGGACGGCCTGCGCTTCCGGCCGATGAACGACGGCCTGCCGTTCGCCGTGCGCGGCCTGGCGGTGCGCGGCCGGCGGCTGAACGTCACGATGAAGGGCGCGGGGACGGCCGCGACGCTGGTCTTCAACGGAAAGCCGTGCGACGGCTTTCTCCCCTACGCGGCGTTCGACCGCGCCGTCAACACGCTGGAGATCCAGGTTCGCTGAGAGAAGGGAAGGCACCAAGATGCAGGACAGAGCGCAGACATCGAAGTTTCCCGCCGCGCTGGCCGCCGCGCTCGTGGCGCTGGCCGCGCACGCCCGCACGGAGTACACGGTCGGCGACCTGTACGCCGTCGCCGACGACGGTTCGCGCCGGCCGATTGCCGCGCGCTTCGTCCAGGCGGGGCGCGCGCATTTCCCGCGCAACGCGCCGCACTACATCGAGCTGGAGGGGATCGAGCCGGGCGACTACCACCTGGCGATCGACGCGGGCATCCCGAAGGCGGACGGACGCTTCGTGCGCGATGTCCGCGTGTACGTCAACGGGCGCCGCTGCCAGGCGTACCGCGCATGCGTGCCGGAGGAGGGGAACGGCGCGCAGTGGTTCTCCTTCGAGAAGCAGCCGCTCAAGTCCGGCGACGTCGTCGCGTTCTTCGGCCCCGACACGTCGTTCACGCGCCTGCGCGTCCTGAAGGAGCGCCTTGCGGACGACGTCGTGCCGCGCGTCAACGAGTGGATCGAGGGGGAGGCGTTCTGCGACCTCTCCGCCACGGCGCTCACGCCGACCTCCCTCGTCGTGAACGTGACGTCGCTGCTGGGCCGCGCGCTCGACGCGCGCGCGACCTACGTCGTCACCGACTACTGGCAGAACGAGGTCGCGCGCGGCGACCTCGACCTGACGGCGAATCCGACGTTCGGGAAGACGGTCCCCTTCGCCGCCAACCCGACGGGCGAGACGCGCGCCGAGGTGCGCGTCACCCTGCGCGGCGCGGGCCGCACGATGCGGCGGCTCCTTTCCGCCTCGCATGACCGCCTCGCCGGGCGGCGGCCGCGCGTGCTCCTCGACGGCGGCTGGGAGGGGGCGTTCGGATTCGGCGACGGCACGCCGAAGGGGCGCCGCTTCCGCGAGACGCCGCCGGCCGACGCGACCTGGCGGCCGGTCCTGCCGCGCGGCACGTTCCCGCGCGTGGACGGCAAGGAGGTGCAGATGGCCTGGTTCCGCCGGCGCATCGCCGTGCCGTCGGCCTTTGCGGGGCTGCGCGTCCTCTTCAAGGCCGAACGCCTGTCGAGCAACGCGCGCATCTTCGTCAACGGCCGCCTCGTCAAGGCCGTCTCGCGCGCCGAGTACGAGCTGCCCGTCGAGGCGGACATCACGGACGCTCTCGTGCCGGGCGAGAACGAGATCTTGATTGCCGCGCAGGGCGTCCTGTCGCGCTACACCGACGAGGACCTCGCCAAGGAACGCGAACCGACCTACCAGGACTGGCGCCTGCCGGGCGGCCCGGTCAACTTCACGGACCCGTCCCTGGAGGCGCGCCCGGCCCTCGCGCTCGTGAAGCGGCCCTTCGTCGAGACGTCGGTGACGGGGCGCATGATCAAGGTCACGACGGACGTCCCGGCGGGCTGTTCGGTCTCGCACCGCGTCCTCCGGCAGGGACGCGAGGTGCTGCCGCCGTTTGCGGACGGCGTGCGCGTCCTCTGGATGAATCCGATCCTTTGGGGGCCGGAGAAGTTCCCGCTCCTGGAGCTGGAGACAACGCTGAAGGACGCGCAGGACCGCGTCTGCGATGTCCTCTCGACGCGCTTCGGGTTCAGGGAGTTCACGACGCGCGGCATGGACATTCTCTGGAACGGCGTGCCCTACCGGGGGTACGCGCGCGGCGCGTGCACGGCGTTCGGCACTTACGGGAAGGCGAGCAGCGGCGTACAGCCCAAACATCTTTCCCGCACGTATCTGCTCGACCGGCTGGAGGTCGGCCTCACGGACGGTGCGCGCTTCGGACGTCACATCCGCTTCCCGGAGATCTGGTACGACTTCTGCGACGAGCAGGGCCTGCCGTGCAGCTTCACGTCGGCGAACTGTCCGTTCGGCCAGATGGAGGCGCGCCTCCTCGGCAACGACTTCTACTGGCGGACTAAGGCGCAGAGCGACTGCGCGATGGTCGATGCCTACGGCCACCACCCCTCGATCTTCCTGTGGTACGTCTCGAACGAGTTCTGGATCATCAACGACCGGCGCGCCTACGACCTCATTGCGCCGAGCGTGAAGGCCCTGAAGTCGAAAGACCCGACGCGCTTCGTCGAGACGGGCAGTGACCTCGACTGCCGCGGTCTCACGCAGATCCTCTCGACGCACTACCCGATTGCGAGCTGTACCCTCGATCCCGCGACGTGGTATCCGAATATGTTCTACTGGCGGCCGATCGGACAGGACTTCACGGTCGGCGCCGGCATGCCGTTCGGCCAGACGAAGACGATCGGCAACGCGCATGGCGACGCGCTCATCCCGTATGGCACGAAGCCCATCTCCGTCCACGAGACGGGGTGGTCGGTCAACATCCAGCGTCCGCACGGCTCGACGCGCTTCTTCGGCGACGAGGGCTACTGCGGCTTCAACACCCTTGAGGCGCACCACCTGTTCGTCAACTTCGAGACGTTCGTCGGCCAGCGCGACGCGAACGTCTCGTCCATCCAGCCGTGGCGCGGCGGAAGCGACGGCACGTCGCGCGCGATGCCACTTCTGGACGTCCAGCTCGTCGAGCGCGTCCATGCGTTCTACGAGGGGACGCGCGTCGCCTATCAGGCGAACGTCTTCCACGACATCCCCGAGGCGGAATCGCTCGGCTTCTTCTGGGAGCTGCGCGACGCGGGCGACCGTGCCGTTCGCACGGGCGGCGAGGCGCTCGCGCTCGCGGGCTGCGAGGGACGGCGCGTGAAGATCGCCTTCGACGTGCCGGCGGCCGGCCGCTACGCGCTCGTCTACGGCATCCGGGGACGGCTGGAGAAGACGCTCGCGGTGACGTCCTTCGCCCGTCGCGGCGAAGAGGCGGCGCTCCTACGCGATCCGTGCGTCGTCGGCGGCGACCAGCCGGTCACGGACGCGATGCTCCGCGCGGTCGAGGCCGGCGGCAAGCTCGTTCTCCTGCCGCGCACGGAGTATCCGGAGGGGCTGCCCGTCACCCTGCGCCTGACGGGGCGCAATGCCGCGCTCAACTTCACCTTCCGTCCAGACCACCCGGCTCTGAAGGGCATCGCGCGGGAAGACCTCTCGCTCTGGCATCCGAACCACGTCACGGGCTTCGGCTACTTCGACAAGCCCGCGTCGGGCGGTGTGAAGACGGTCATCGAGGCCGGCGGGCCGAAGGGGCTCGTCTATTCGGCGCTCGTCGAGATCCCGTATGGGAAGGGCACGGTCTACGCGACGCGCCTTGTCCTGAATCCCGAGGTGAATCCCGTGGCCGCGCAGCTCCTGCGCAACCTCATCGCGCTTCCGGCGGCGGGGACGTCCGCGCGCGGTACGCTCGGCGTCGTCGGCACGCGCTTCCTGAAGCCCCTACAGGCGTGGGGCGTCGCCTGTGCGGCGGCGGACGCGGCGGACATCGCCAAGAACGATGGACGCTTCGCCGCGTTCTTCGTGGACGGGCGCGACGCGGCGGCGGCGGCTGCGCTCCGGGCGGCGAAGGGCGTGAAGGCCCTTGTCCAAAATCCCGATCCGAAGGTCTGGGGCGTCCGCCTCGACGGTCTTCCCGCGCCGGCCTGGCGCGGCAACGCGGTCAAGACGGCGGCGGACCACCCCGAACTGCGGGGGCTGACGAACGGCGACTTCTTCTGGCGCAAGCTGGGGCTGGGACATGGTGTCGAGAATCCGGGGGCCGTCGACGACGTCTCGCTCATGCTCGAACCGCTCGGCACAGCGGAGATCCTCGGCGAGACGGCGCTTCTCTATCCGCGCTACCTCGCGCGCCGGGACGGGCTTCTCCTCTCCACGCTCAACATGGACGTCCGGCAGACGGCCGTCAAGCCGCTGGCCGAGCGCGTCTTCACGACGCTCATCGCGAACCTGGGCGTGTCCGTCGCGCCAAGCCGTTCGCTGTCGCTCCCGAAGCGCCTCCGCTTCGAGCCCGTCGACCTGACGGGCGTTCTCAACCGCGCGTTCGTCGATGAGGTCGAGAACGACGGGAAGGGCGGCTGGAGCGACCAGGGGCCGGAGAACGACCTGCGCGAGTTCAAGCTGCCGGCGGGCCTGCACGACTTCGGGGGCGTGCGCTACCGCATCGAGCGTCCGAAGTCGCTCTTCGCCCTCACGTCGCAGTTCCGCCGGCGCGGCAACGACTACGAGCAGGTGCGCATCGACATGAAGGGCAAGAAGGCGCCGTGGCTCTTCTTCCTGAACGCCTCGGCCTGGACGATGAAGCTGCACTGCCTGAGCGTCTTCGTCGAGTATGCGGACGGCTCCGAATACGAGATCCTGTTCACGGGAGGCCAGAACCTCAGGGGCTGGACGGACCCGAACCCGGGAAGCCCGTCCGAGGGCGAGACGGACACCCTCACCCAGCTGGCGTTCACGGTTCCGCAGGCGCATTTCGGCAAGGCGTCGGTCTTCTCGACGGCCTGGAAGAACCCGGCGCCGGCGAAGCCGGTCCGCGCGTTGCGCTTCCAGTCGCTGAACCGTCCCGTGGCGATGTTCCTGGCGATCTCGATCGGCACGCCCGTGGCGGCGGAGGCCGATGCCGCGTCCACGTATGACGAGGCGATGGCGAAGCGGCTCTACGAACAGGGCGCGGCCCGCCAGCGGGCGAAGGACCTCCGGGGGGCGATCGCGCTCTACGAGCGGGCGCACGCGGCCGATCCGCGCCAGCTCAACGTCATGAACGCGCTGGGCAACTGCCACGACGCGCTCGGCGAGCCGGCGAAGGCCGCCGCGTGGTATCGGAAGTCGCTCGACACCGACATCAACCAGCCGCACGTGCTGGACTACCTGAACGCCGCCGAGGCGAAGACGAAGAAGGGACGTGGGGCTAAATGACGGGCTCTCTGCATTGGGCGAGCGTGGCGCTCGCTGTCTTCGCCGCTGTCCGCGCGTTCGCATCGGAATCGGGACAGGACGAGGTTGTGCGGGGACGTCTGGAAGATACCGTCAGCGCCACAAGACACGCTCATCCCCCCAGCCGCCTGTCGATCGCGGAAATGAATTCATCGCGGACTTCGGCTTTGGCGGCGAAGCGCGTCCAGTCTCGGACGGCCGCTTGCACACGGTCGATGATGCCGAGACACGTGCGCGCGCTGAGACCGGCGACTTTTCCCGCCGCAAGGAGATCCTCTCGTCCGATATCGGTCTTCTTGCCGTTGACGGACATCTGATGGCCGGACGTCCAGGCGCCGTTGGGATTGTAGGCGTAGCAGACGTCATAGGCAGGGGCGAGGCTCCACGCGCCCGACTTGTCCATCAGGTAGGAGATGTTCTTCACGTGGTCGTCGCAGTTCCAGGCGAGGACGTTGAAGACCATGCGGCGAAAGAGTTCCTGTTCGGCGCGGATGTCGTTGACAAGGCGGCGACGCGCAGAATGGGCGCGTACCGCTGGATGCCGGGAACCAGTTCCGCACGTGCCGTGCGCCGCGACCGCAGGACGTCGGCGGCAAGCTGTGCGAGTTGGTCGACGTGCAGGGCTTCGTCGGGGTTCCCTTCCGAAAACAGCGAAGGGCGATACTCCAAGGCCCCCATGCCGCGACTGCCCGTGTAGCAGAGCCGTTCGATCGGCGAGAGGCTGCCGGGCGCGCGCCCCTGCGTCTTCAGCCAAACGTCGATGACGGCGTTTCCGAACTTGTCCGGCACGGAATCGGAGAGCATGCCGGGAAGTCCGTGAAACGAGGCGTATGGCAGCGAAGGGAACTTGTAGACCCGCGACGCGACCGGCATCTCGATTGGCGACGGCTCGATGCCGCAGCCGATGAAATCCGGCGCGTACTCGAATTCCGCGTAGGGCACGCCGTCTCGGCGGACGACACAGCCGATGCGCGTTCCCCAAAGAATGACGTCCGCAGATTCGATCATGTCGGCTCTCCCCAGATCGCGCTCGCCTTGCGGGACGCCTTGCGGATGCGCTTGGGCAGTCGCTCGCCTCTGGCCAATGCCAGCGGGCCGAGTTCGACCGCCGGCACGAGCGCGTCAAAGCCCTCGGTCAGGCCCAGGGCCTGACACGCGGCGACAAAGGCCGAGAGTCGCACGTTCGAGGTCGCCTTTTCCAGTCGCTCGACCGTACGCTTGGACAGCCCAGCCCGTTGCGCAAGCTCCTCTTGCGTCAGCCGACGGCTCAACCGATGTTTGGCCAGCCGAACGCCCAAGCCGGATAGGATTTCGTCAACAGTGTCAGTCGGTTCAAACATAGTTCGCCTTATCTGGCATTTTATCAGTGCGATTTTACTCTAATTCGTCAGATGGTGCGCATTAAACCATATTTGACCTGAACTGTCAATGGCCTCTTCAGGATTCCTGCATGAAAAGATGATTCGCTCTGCCCGACGCCAGCAAACCCTCGCTCCTCACTCGCGCCACTTCCCGCCCCGAAGCGCGAGCTGTCGGGCCGACGGGCCAAAAATGCGATGGACTGTCGCGCAGGGGGATATTTGAATGTCTTTTCTCTACACAGACAGCCTGCGCTTCGGAGCGAGAATCTGAACGTCGTCCGCCCGCGCATAGACCTGTCACTGTGCCCTCTTTGTGCCAGAGGCGAAGCCGCGCCTTGTGGCGAGAGAACGAAATAGAGGGGAGAGCGGGCGCAAAGACGTCTTCTCCCCTCTGTGAAAGAGGTTAGTTTCTGTGAAAGAGGTTAGTTCGTCATCATCAGCCGGCTGAAAGCATTCCCCTCCCCCATCTACGAAGATAGAGGTGGGCGGTGGCGTGGCCTTGTGCTATACTATGTGCATAAACGTTGTGAAGTCGTCATGCCAAAGATCAAATCAGGGAGGAGGCCATGTCAACGATGAAAAGCCCGAGTTGCACACGCCGTGAGTTCGTTGAACTGTTCGCCTGCGCCTCGGCGGGGTTCGCCGTTTCGCAAGGGCGCGCCGACGTGACCGGGAAGACGGCCATCTCCCTCCTCAACCCTGACTGCACGGGCGGCGGGGCGGGGCTCTGCGCGGTGCTGCGCACGCCGTCGGGCAAGACGTACCTCTTCGACACCGCGAACGGGCAGGACGCGGCGCACAGCAACGGCTCCACCATCGTGATCCCCTGGCTGAAGGCGCACGGCATCCGGGCGATCGACGGACTCGTGATCTCCCACTACCACGCGGACCATTTCGGCGGGTTCCTCTCGATGTGGGATGCGTTCCCGATCAAGAAGGTGTTCAACAACAACTTCCTGCCGATGGACGCCTCCGGCAGGCCGAAGCACAACGGCGAGTCGCAGATCGCCCGCACGGCGCTCGATGCGTTCGCGGCGGCGCATCCGGGGGCGCTCGTCGAGGACGTGCGCATGGGCACGGACCTCGCCTGGAACGAGCCGGGCTTCTCGGCGGAACTCGTCTGGCCGCCCGCCGAGGGATACGTCGGCGAGATCAAGGACCGCCCCGGCTACGGCAAGAACGACACGATCTACCACCATCTCCTCAACGGGAACGCCAACGCGCTGCGCGTCGTCTCTGGGGGGACGGTCTTCTTCCTGATGGGCGACATCCAGCCCGACTACGCGGCCCGGTACATGCGCGCCCACCTGGAGCGACACGGCAAGTGGGGGTGCGACGTGTGCGTGCTGCCGGCCCACGGCACGAAGCCGGAAGAGGCAGTGAAGCTCATCAAGACGATGAACCCCGTGCCCCGGGCCGTGATCGCCTCGCTGGGGAACCAGCCCTGGATGGAGTCCTGCGGCCGGACGTGCGTGCGGGTCTACGCCCAGGCCGGGATGGACGCCTACGCCACGAACGTCCACGGCGACGTCACGTTCGTCCTGGACGGCGGCCGCGCCGCCGTCACGACGGACCCGTCGAAGCGCTACCCGCTCACCGCGAAGCGGGTGGGGTAGATTGCAAAGTCAACCTAAAGCATGTCAGCAAAAATCAGCGAGGAGGTCTCGTACATGACAAAAACAAGCGAACGCAGATGGGCGACAGTCGCCTGTCTTGGAATGGCCGCGGCCGCCTTTGCGGCGCAGGCCAAGACCTACACGTTCCTGCCGACGGCAGGCAATACGGCGGAGACCGCCTACGAATGGACGGCACCCGAAAACTGGCAGGACGGCGACTGCCCCGTGGGCGAGAGCGTCGACGCGACCATCGCGGGCGCTGCGCTTGCGGGAACGGCGGACATTCACGTGAAGTTCCCGGATGACGGCCTGACGCTCGGACATCTCAAGTTCGAGGCGTCCAAGTGCGCGTTCTATTTTCACGGCGGCAAGCTGACGCTCAAGGATGTGTCCGGCACCTCGACGCTTTCGGGGTCATTTGGGTCGGGAAAGTATCCTTACTTCGACTGTGACGTCGAGGTTTTGGGCGACCTCGTTGTCTCCGCGCGCTATCGGGGGAAGTTCCGAGGAAATGTGCGCGTCAGCGGCGCGGTCACGGTCGAGAACACCTTCGAGTTCGATCTCAAGGATCGCGGTTTCACGGCGGCGACAATCACGGACAATCTCTATCCGAGTGGCGACTACACGCTGTCGAACAACGGTGCGCTCAACATCTTCGGCGACAGTTACCAATACCACCAGACGGTTGGGACGGTCAGGGTCGATGCCGACAGCCAGATTCAGCTCACGTCTCTGATCCGCAATGAAACCCTGACGGGCGAGAGTGGCGCGATGGTCTGGCTTGACGTGGCCCGTCTGGTCGGTTCCCGTACCCTGACGGTCAGCACCGATCCCACGGACCACAATGTCTTCGCCTATGTCGGCACCTTGCGCGTGCATGACCTCTCCGCCTTCACCGGCAAGATCCAGACGCCCTATGGACGCCTTTGGTTTTATCGGAACGCGGACGGCTCCGATCCTGTGCTGGCCGGTCTCTCCGTCTCGTCTCAATACTGGAATACCGACATCGTCAAGGCTCGGATCTGCATCCCAGAGGCCGAGACGATGCTCATGGTGAACACGCTCGTCCTCGCCGATGCGCGCAAGGCCGAGAACATCGGGGAACTGGTCAAGTTCGGCCCCGGCACGCTCAAGGTCGTCGACTATGCGCCGGATGCGACGAATACGCAGATTACCGTGGAGGCTGGTGCGATTTCGCTTGGCAAGGCGACTGGCGGCGAGATCTATCAGCCGAGGCTCACGATGGCGAGCGGGACGACGCTTGACATCCCCACAGGGGTGACGCTGCGCGTCGGAACGGCCTCCCTGTCGGGCACGATCACGGTCACGGGTGGTGGCGTCCTTCAGGTCGATGCCTACGCGGTTGTGCCGGATATGCTCGTCCGCTCGGGTGCCGTTTCGGTTGGGGATGGGAACTCGGTGACGATTAATGCGATGACCAGTGCCGGGACGCTGGCCAAGAACGGTGCGGGGACGCTTAGGGTGCCGGTTATGGATGCGCATGGCGTCGAAGTGAACGGCGGCAAGCTCATCATCCAAAACGACTCCTATTCGGCCGAATCGGTGCTGCCGTCCGACATGGCACTGCATCTCGACGCCACATGGGCGCGATTCGACTACAAGTTCACGGAGAACGGAACCAATTTTATCGGCCGTTGGAAGGACGTGCGCGAGGATGGCGGATATGAGGTTCGCTGTCGCTCGTCCGCCGTCACGAAACTTCCGTGGGTTCGGGAACAGGCGCTCAACGGGCTGCCCGTTGTCGATTTCGGCCCGCTCGGCCCTAACCCGTATGATCCCGGCCTGCGTGTCATGATGCAGATCATGAAGGCGCCGACCACGACCTATGGCAATGACACCGGGGTGGAGGCATTGCCGGACGCGACGGCGACCTATTCGGTCTTCGGCAGCGCGTATGGCGGCAATGTGCTCTTCGACGGGCCGACCATCGGGGGAAACAGCCTTGCGCCGCGTAACCGTGAGGATCCTACGGCGGCGGTCGTGAACTCGGATTCTGCCTTGATGGCTGCAAACGGCGTCTTCTCGATTAATGGCACCAACTATGCGACAGCCTCTCAGGCGACTCTTTCGGGCGCGTTCGATCTCGTCGCGTGGCGGCAGAGTACGTCCGGTGCGTCTGGCGTCCAAATTGCCGCGTTGGCTTACAGCGGACACGCGGCCAACCGTTCGGGCGGTCAGCTCCTTGGCGAAGTGATTGTCTGCACGAACGCCGTCACGGAAACCCAGCATCGGAAGATTCAGTCTTATCTCCACAAGAAATGGTTCGGCGATTACTTCACGGATGCACGGCCGTCTTCCGTCGAGACGGTGCGGATTGCCGCTGGTGCGGAACTGGTTCTCGACGGTGAACCGATGACGGTGAGGTCCTTCGGCGGGGCGGGGACGCTCGCGGAAGGAACGGTTCGGCTGGCCGACGGCGGGGTAATCGAGGTCTTCGTGAACGATGCCGGAACGTTGGGCTCCGTGACGGTTGGGTCTCAGGCGTCGTTCACGACGCTTGGCGGCGGCACGGTGAAACTTGTCGGAAACATCGCGGCACTCGGCGCAGGCCAGACGCCTGTCGTTCTTGGCGAGAACGTCACGTTCGCCGAGGACGCGACGTGGGAACTCGTCATCGACGGTGACACGCGCAAGCTCTGTTCGCTCAAGATGGAAGAGGGGCGTCCTGTCGTGACCGTTGCGCGCCCGGGCTTTCTCTTCCTGATTCGGTAAGACGTCGGGCTAACGCGAGGGTCAAGTATGTCGCCGCACCGTTTCGGGGCGGCGGCTTCTTGAGGGTGCACCCGCCGGCCCGGTTCTTGAATCCAATAGACCGATAGAATGAAGAATGAGAAATATGATATAATCGGCGACATCAAGTTCCGTTCGGCGGTGCCTTGAAGAACGTTGCGCGCCTTAAAATGCGATTGAGGGGAATCGAAGGATGAATACGGTTTTTCAAAAAGGCGATTCGAGGTTTCCTAGTTGTTCTAGCAGGCCTAGTAGGTCTAGTTGTTCTAGATCTTCTAGCCTGTCTGGAACTTCTCGTTCTCCGCTGTCGCTGCTTCGCCCTCAGACGAACTGGCAGAACCTCTACTTCTACCAGAAGACCGTCGTTCTCTATCAGATGACCGTGGTCTTCTGTAGACGGTTTTTGCCGAAATACGGTGATCGCACGGTCGATCAGATGGTGCAGGCCGCGCGCAGCGGCAAGCAGAACATCGTCGAGGGCTTCGCCGATGGCGTCACGTCGACCGAGATGGAGCTGAAGCTTCTCAATGTCGCGCGGGCAAGCTTGAAAGAGCTTCAGGAAGATTACATCGACTACCTCGTGGCACGCAAGCTCGCGCTCTGGGACAAGGCGCATCCGCGTTATGACGGACTCTTGAGATTCTGCCGCGCCCACAATCAGATTGCCGATTACGAGCCGCTCTTCGAGAAATGGACAGACGAAGAGTTCGCCAACTGCGCGAACACGCTCTGTCACATGGTCGACAGGATGATGGCGACGCATCTTGAGAAGAAGGCCGAGGACTTCAAGGAGAACGGCGGCATCCGCGAGCGCATGACGGCCGTTCGCCTCGGCCGTCGCCAGACCCAGAACGAGGAAATCGCCGCGCTCAAGGCCGAGAACGCTCGACTGAAGGGCGAGGTCGCGTCGCTGAGGCGTGAGCTGGCAATCGCAAAAGGCAGCGGCGCGGCGGGCGCGGCCGATGGTGCAATGGGGGCTAGAAGTTCTAGTTGTTCTAGAAGTTCTAGTTTGTTGCCCTAGAAGTTCTAGTTTCTCTAGCAATTCTAGAACTTCTAGCCCATCTAGCCTCTCTATCGGCTGACCTCTCTATCGGCTGACTCATGCCCCTGTCTACGTCTACAAAGATAGAGGTGGATGCGGGTGTTGCATTTAAGATATACTTTAAGATATACTTTATGAGTCATAAGGAGACATTCTATCTATGCAAGCCCAAACACATGTAAAAAAGATATCTGTTTCGCGATTGGATTTCATGCGGGGACTGGGCGCGGCGGGCGTGGCCGGCGTGCTGGACGCGCTCCCGACTATGGCGGCTGAAACGCCCGACGACTGGAAGGCGGCTTTCGCCCAGGTCGGTTTCGATCCGTCTGCGCCCGGCTGCGCGACGTTCGTCGTTATCGGCGATCCGCATGTCCCTTGGCACGAAAAGGTGGCGGGCAAGGCCGTCGGCGATGGGACGCGCCACCTCGAAGACCGCATCGCGATCTGGAACGCGATGGCGCCTCGGCCCTTGGCCGTGCTCGCGATGGGCGACCAGGTGTCCACCGTGTCGGCCTACATGGGCGACCGCACGTCCATTCGCGATCCCGTCCGCCGGGCACAGGCCGCGTCCGACATCCGTCTCGTCAAGAGCCTCTTCGACCGGCTGGAGGTGCCGTTCTACCACACGGTCGGCAACCACGACTGCTACCCCGGCGAAGTGAATGCCGCCTTCTACGCCGCACACTACGCGGGGTGGAAGCCCTACGAGCGGTTCGAGCTGGGTGGCGCGACGTTCATCAACCTGTGCGGCGGACATGACGGCGCCATCGAGCCGGGGCAGCGCGCCTGGCTCGCCGCCGAGGCCGCGTCCATCCCCAAGGATCGGACGGTCTTCCTGATGGCGCATTATCCAAATGTCGGCGTCGGCCGCGTGGACGGCTATGACATCGGCGTTGTCATCCGCACGTTCTTCTCCAATCGTTCGGCCGACACCTGGCTGCTCGCCGGCCACAACCACCGTGATGAAATCCGTCGTCATTCCCTGCCGGGCGGCGGGCGCCTCTACGTGGCGACGCACGTGCGCGAGCCGTTCGGCTACTGGATTTACGGACTGCGGGACGGACGCCTTGTCGCGCGCGTCCTCGTGCCGTTTGACGGCAAGACGGGGCGGACGCGGCAGGCGGCGGAACGGGGGCTGGTCGGAGAGGCGGTGCAGGACGGCGGGCCGCTCCTTCTGCCGTTCGAGCAGGAGGGCGAGAAGCTCCTCTGGCGGCAGTTCCTCGGACAGGCCGGGGATGAACGCTGTCGGGTCTCCGTCGAGGACTCGCAGGCGGATGCGGGCAGTTACTTCTTCTATCTCAGGACGGTCGTCTACCGATTGCCGCTGAAAGAGGCGCGCGGCGCGACGCGCTTCGGCATCTACGGCCGGATGACCGGACACCACGCCACGCACGCGGAGGAGCCGCTCGCCGTCTCGCCGGACGGCCAGGCATGGACAACGATTGAGAATCCGTGGCGGAATTATCTGAACACGTGCTATGCCGTGGAGATTCCGAAAGCGCTGCGCGGCGGCGACGCCCTGTATGTCCGCATCGGCGGCTTTGGGTTCGGGTGCAACTCGTCCTTGGGCGGCTTCGCGCTGCTGGCGTAGCCGAATTCTGCGCTTTGAAGTCGACGGCAGAAATCCGTCTGCAACAAAGGTTGGCGTCAGATCTTGAGGAGCATCCGCCGCAGGGCGATGGCGACGGCTTCGGCGCGGTTCTGCGCGCCGATCTTCGCGAACAGCGCCTGGAGGTGCTGGCGCACCATCGGGACGCTGATGCCGAGATTGGCCGCGATGGCCTCGTTCGTCAGGCCGTGCGAGACGGACTTCAGGACTTCCCTTTGGCGCGGCGAAAGGGCGCTGAGGGGCTTTTCCTCTTCGATGATCTGCCGGATCTCCGGCGAGACGTGCGTCCCTCCCCCCGCGACCGTGCGGACGGCCGCCACGAGGTCGTCGAAGGGGATGCTCTTGAGGACGGCGCCGCGCGCGCCGGCGGCCAGTGCGCGCCGGATGCCTTCCGCCTCGCCGAACGTCGTGAGAATGAGGACCTTGCGCGAAGGGTCTGCGGCCAGGAGCGCGTTCGTCACCTCCAGGCCGTTCATGCCCGGCATGAGAAAGTCGAGGAGGATGACGTCGGGATGGAGGCGGTCGGCCTCGCGAAGGGCCGAGTCGCCGTCTCCGACGGCGCCGGCGACGCTGATGTCGTCCGTGGTCGCGAAGAGGGAGGCGAGTCCCATCCGGACAATGGCGTGGTCATCGACAAGCAGGATCGTGATCTTCTTCATGTTCTTCCTGTTCTCCTTTCGGCTGCGGCACGGCCAGTTCGACGGTGGCGCGCATGCCGCCTCTTGGCCTGCGGACGAGCGTGAAGGCGCCGGCGAGGCCGCTGACGCGTTCGCGCACGCCCTGCAGTCCGAAATGCCCCTCCGCGACGCCCGGCGCGGTCGCGGGGTCGAATCCGCATCCGTTGTCGCGCACCGAGACGAAGAGCCGCCCGTCCCGGATCGTGCCGGCGACCTGCAGGCGCGTGGCGCCGCCGTGCCGGATTGCGTTGACCGACAGCTCGCGGATGATGCAGAGGAGCGCGTGGGCGGTGGTGTCCGACAGGCGGTTGCGCGGGACGTTGAAGCGGACGGTGAGGGCGATGCCCCGGATGTGCGGCAGGAGCGTCCGGCGCACGGCCTCGTCCATGCTGCTTTCCTCCAGCGCGGCGCTGCGGAGGTCCCACAGGCAGTTGTGCAGCTCTTCGCGGCATGCGGCGAGCGTCGTCTCGGCCTTCGTCAGGTGCGTCGTGTGCCGCGCATCGCGTCGGCCGTCCGTGCGCCGCGCCGCCTCGAGCTCCAGCGCGACGCCCGCGAGGCTCTGCGAGAGCGCGTCGTGCAGCTCGACGGAGATCCGCGTGCGCTCGACCGTCCGCAGGTCGGCCTCTGCGCGGGCGATTTCCTCTCGCGCCAGGTCCCTGCCGAGCGTCTGCGCACGGCGCCGCAGGGTGCGGTTCCAGATGCCGACGCCGAGGATCGTCGTCAGAAGGGCTCCGAGGACGTACCAGGCCGACGGCGGCAGCGGGTGGCGCGCGCGGGCGACGACGGCGAGGCCGTCCGCCGACGCGGGCACGACGACGTAGCCGCGCGCCTGCGGGAACGCGGCGCTCGGCCGGCAGTTGTCGATGTCGAGGATCGCGACCCCCGTCACGCGGACGGTGTCGCCGACGCGCAGGTCGGGGTGGGGCGCCGAGGACGCGCTGAGATCGACGGAGACGTTCTCGTGCGCGTCTCCGCAGAGAAAGCGCCCGGACGGCTCCTCGTCGATGCGGCTGCGCACGGTCGCGGTGAAGGAGACGGGGCGGCCGTGGAACGCGCAGTTGATGGCGCGGCGGCCCTTGATGTCCCGCAGGAGGTCCGTGAACGCGATCGCCCGGGGGGCTGGGCGGCGGACGTCGACGCGGTTGGTCTGCGTCTGCCAGACGGCCCGCGAGAGATTGAGGTTCTGGAGGTCCGTTTCCGGGAAGCCGACGGCGACGACCGCGTCGCCGACGGCGGGCGGCGCCGTCAGGCCGAGGTCGGCGCGCACGATGCGCCCGCCCGTGTCGAGGAGCAGGCTTCGTCCGCCGTTCCAGACGGCGGCGACGACCCCTCGGACGGAGCGGCGCCCCAGCGCCGGCAGTTCGTCGGGGCGGCACGATTCGGCCGTCGCGAGGTCGGGCTGCTCGGCGACGCCGGGCGCGGGACGGGTCACGACGAACGTGTCGCGCCGGGGAATGTCGAAGAGGCGCTGCGCCTGCCGGTGCTGCGGCGAGTTGGGCGGCGCGCGGACGAATCCGCAAGGCGCGACTTCGGCGCCGACGAGCCGTTCGGGCGGAAGGGAGAGGAAGGCGCGCTTGATGAAGGCGTAGACGCATCCGTCGGCGCAGCGGAGCACGAGGAAGACGTAGTCGGCGTTGGTCGCGTCGACGAAGGCGTCGACGACGGTCGCGCGCAGACGCACGCACTGGCCGTCGTAGCGGCCGCCGTTGAAGTCGGCCGCCGTGATCTCGGGGCTGCTGGCCTGCCAGGCGGTCGAGGCCAGGAGGGTCGCGGCAATCAGGGAGTGGAGCATGGCACGTTGATTATAGCATATTTGCCCGTGCGCGGACTTCCTCTCCTTTCGTAGAGGTTGAAGGGGCGGACGAGCGTGTGCTATACTGGCGCACATGAAGAACAGCATGAAAGCTTGGTGTGCGGGCGTGTGGGCGTTCGGCGCGATGTGCGCGGCCGCCGGGACGGCTCCGGCGGCCGCGCCGTCGGAACTTGCCGCGCAGCGGCCCTGGACGGCGAAGCGCATTTCCGGCGAGCCGCGCGAGCTCTGGCGCGACGGCGTCTCGCACATCCGCAAGACGTTCGACGTGCGCGAGGGCCTGACGCGCGCCACGCTCGTCACGACGGGCATGGGCGCGTATCTCGTGCGCGTCAACGGGCGCAACGCGGCGCCCGACCGGCTCTTCCTGCCGACGGACACGGAGCAGACGGTTCGCACCGAGTTCGATGCGCGCGAGGTGGCGGGTCTCCTGCGGACGGGCGAGAACCGGCTGGACTTCGACCTCTCGCTCGGCTGGATGTACGCGAAGCGCTACCACAACGGGTCGATGGCGAAGCGCATCGCCTACGTCTCCGCGCAGCTCGACCTCGAATACGCCGACGGCGCGCGGGAGACGATCCTGACCGACGGGAGCGAGAGGTGTACGCGGACGTCGCCCATCCGGGAGGCGGGAATCTACAACGGCTGCGTCTACGACGCGCGCCTTGAAGGCCGCGAGCCGCGCGACTGGCTGCCCGTCCATGTGGAGGCGGACGATGTCGTCGTCTCGCCGCCGCTCGGCCCCTTCATCCGCGAGCTCGCGGTCGAGCGCTACGTCGCGGCCTCGAGTCCGGCGCCCGGAACCTGGGTGCTCGACTTCGGGACGAACGGCGCGGGGGTCGAGAAGCTGGCGCTCTCGGACATGCCGGAGGGCGTGCGTCTCGTGCTGTCGTGCGCCGAGATCCTCAAGGACGACGGAACGGCCAACCTCGACCCGATGCGCTCGGCGAAGTCGCGCGACGTCTACATCACGAAGAAGGGCGAGAACCGCTGGACGCCGCCGCTGACCTTCCATGGCTTCCGCTACGTGCAGGTCGAGGGGTGGCCCTTCGGGCGGCCGCCGTCGAAGGACGAGATCTTCCGCGCGCTGACGGGCTCGGACGTCCGGCGCGACTCGTTCTTCCGCTGCAGCGACCCGCTTGTCCAGGAGCTGTACGAGGCGATGGTCCGCACGCAGGGGGCGAACCTGCACGACAAGCCCGTCGACTGCCCCCAGCGCGACGAGCGGCTCGGCTGGCTGGGCGGCGGCAACTTCGCGATGGAGGCGCTGATCTACGAGCGCGACGCGCACGCCTTCCTCCGCAAGTGGCTGCGCGACATCCTCGACACGCAGATGAAGGATTCGGGGCTCTTCCTCTACGGACAGGCGCCGGGCATCTCCGTCGGGTCGTCCCTGCCGATGTTCTACGCGCCGTTCTCCGTCGTGAAGAAGCTGCTCGACTATTACGAGGACCGCGACGCGCTTGCGGCGGCCTTCCCCGCGCTCCGGCGCCACTACCATGCGCTCCTGACGTTCGAGCAGGGGGCGCTTCTCCGCTACGCCGACGCCTACTACGGGGACTGGCTGGCCGCCGAGCATTCCGACATCGACCAGATCGAGCAGGTCTACTGGCTGCTGATGAGCCAGACCTACGCCGCGCTCGCGACGGCGGCCGGCGAGCCGCGCGAGGCGGAGCTGGCGACGGCGAAGGCCCATGCGACGGCCGAGGCGTACAACCGGCGCTACTGGAAGCCGAAAGCCGCGCTGTACGGATTCCCGCACCAGAGCCAGGCGTCGCTTGCGCTCCCGCTGCACTTCGGGCTGGTGCCCGCCGGCTTCGAGGCCCGCGTCTTCTCCAATCTCGTCCAGCGCATCGAGAAGGCGCGCGGCGAGGTGACGCTGACGGGCGGCTACACGTCGATGCCGGTCATTCTGGAGACGCTGCTGGAGAACGGGCGCCGAGACCTGATCCTCGCGGCGTTCCGCAAGCGAACCTACCCCAGCTGGGGCTTCATGCTCGCACAGGGCGCAACGACGCTCTGGGAGCGCTGGGAGAACATCATCACGCGGGAGATGAACGGCCACAACCAGTATGCGCAGTCCGCTTCGATCCCGTTCTTCTACCGCGCGATCGCCGGCGTCTCCTGGCCGACGCGCGAGGACGGCGTGATGACGTTCGAGCTGCGTCCGTTCGCGGGGCGGCCCGCGCAGGTGTCGGCGCGCCTGGCGACGCCGTGGGGCGCGCTGGACGTCGAGGAGACGCCGGAGGCCGTCACGGTGACGGTTCCCGCGGGCTGCCGCCTGCGCTGCGACGGGCGCCTCCTCCCGGCGGGCCGGCATGAACTGCGGACGGCGCAGGCGGACTCCCTGCCGCGTTCGGGGGCGCGCACCAAAGGCGGGGACGTCCCGAAGATCATCTTCGACACCGACATGTACACGGACTTCGATGACGTGGGCGCGCTCGCCGTGCTGCACGCGCTTGCGGATGCCGGGGCGTGCGAGATCCTCGGCACCGTCGTCTCGACGCGCAAGGCGCCATCCACGGGCATGGTCGAGCTGATCAATGGCTTTTACGGACGCGGAGACCTGCCCATCGGCGCGCCGCGCGGACTGGGACTGGGCCCTGACGTTGACCCGGACGCCCTGAAGAACGCCTCTTACAAGATCTATGCGGAGACGGTGGCCGCCCATCCGGAACTGCGCTTCCCGACGGGCGATGCGGCGCCGGATGCGAACGAGGTCTACCGCCGCCTGCTGTCCGCCGCGCCGGACGGGAGCGTGACGGTCGTCACGGTCGGCTTCACCACGAACCTCCGCCGCCTTTTGGAGACGAAGGCGGACGCCTTTTCGCCGCTGGACGGCCGGGCGCTCGTCGCGAAGAAGGTCAAGGCCTGGTACGCGATGGCGTGCAAGCATCCGGACGGCTTCGAGTACAATTCGGGCGCGGACGGCGCGTCCTCGAAGATCGTCTTCGCCGAATGGCCCACGCCCGTCTATTTCCTTGACGTCACCTACGGCTTCGCCGTGAAGTGCGGCGTGCCCGTCTCGAAGCGTGGCGAGGCCGTCAATCCGGTGCGTGACGTCTTCCGGCGCGCGCTGCGCGACTACGGGGAGGCTGAGACGGGCCACCCGGCGTGGGACCAGATCACCGTGTTGGCCGCCGTGTGCGGTGTCGAACCTCTTTTCGGCAGCGAGCGCGGCACGTTCGAGATCATCGACGAGAAGGGCCGCAACCGCTGGACGAAGAGCGCGAGCGGCAATCACCGCGTCCTCACCGAGAAGACGCCCAAGGCCGAAATCGCGCGCCTCATCGACGATCTCATGTCCAAGGGTCAGACACGAGTGATACAGTCCGAGTGATACAGCCCCGTTCGGCTTATGGTATAATGCGCAATCATGAGAACCTGTCGGAACTTCAAGACGAACCGTTGCTATCACTTAATCAGCCGTGTCGCGCATCGGGCCTTCTTCCTGGACGAAGGGGAGCGGACGCGCTTTGTGGATTTTCTGTGGCGCGCGGCCGACTTTTCGGGCATCACCGTGATTGCCTATTGCGTCATGACGAATCACTTCCATGTCGTTGTCTACGTTCCAGACAGGACTGAACTCCCGGAAGAGGAGGTTCTGCGCCGGATCCGCGTCCTGTATTCGGGTTCGTCGCTTGACGGGAAACTGAAGGAATGGAAAATCGCGCAAGCCGCAGGGACAGGTGCGCTCGCGCGGCTGAAGGCGGGCTACTGTCGCCGGATGTTTGACGCGAGCGAGTTCATGAAGACGCTCAAGCAGCATTGCACGATGTCGTTCAATGGCCGACATGGCCACGTGGGGACAATGTGGGAGTCTCGTTTCCTCGCGCGCGTCTGCGAGCCGGAGGAGATTGGCGTTCTCCTGAAATGGAGCGGTTATGTTGACGCCAATCCCGTCAAGGCTGGACTGGCCACATGGCCAGACGGCTATCGGTGGTGCAGTTTCGCGGCGGCCTGCGCGGGCGACCCCCGTGCTGTCGCCGGCTACGACTTCATCTTCTGCGCAAGGGGGCGGGGCTGGGAGGAACTGCGCCCTTTGGAGGAGACGTCCGTGCGCACGGCGTTGGCGGAGATCGAGCGGCGCAGGGAGGAGTCCGCATCGCTGGCCGCAGGCCTTTCGGTTGATGCCCGCAAGCGCGACATCGTCGTTGAGCGGCGAGTGCGCCGTTTCGAGGCAGAGATGCCGGGGCGAGTGCCTCATCTAGTCGCGCGCGGCAGCGACAAGGTTGCTTTCGACCTGCTTCGGTTGCTGGCGGAAGGCGAAATGCGTCCGACGGCACTTCGCGAACGCCTGGGCATCACTTCGCGGACTTATTTTACGCTGCGATATCTTTCGCCCCTTCTCGCGGCCGGATACGTCGAGATGTCCAATGCCGCGCATCCGCGCTCTCCATCGCAAACCTACCGCCTAACAGCCCTGGGCAGAAAGGTCGTCGGGGAGTTGTGACTGTATCACTGTTTCTGTATCACTCGGGTCTGACCCCGTTGACGGACCCCGTTGACGTCTTGCGCGCATGCGGCGGCGCGAGCTCGCGTGGCTGCGGGCGGTGTCGGATTTTTTGATATAATGCGCATCATGAAACCGTTTGACCAGATTCAGAGGGCGTGCTGCGTTTCGCTGTGCGTGTGGGGGGGCGTGGCGGTTGCCGCCGGGCCGGGGACGTTCTTCGAGCCGACGGCGGGAACGGCGAACGCCGTGGCGGACGTCCGCGCGCAGACGAATGCGGCCGTGCATCGGACGGTCGCGTTCCTCGGCGGCTCGATCACCGAGATGGACGGCTACCGTCCGCTCGTGATGAAGGCCCTCCGGGCGAAGTACCCCGAGGTCGCGTTTGCCGAAATCGCCGCCGGGCTCTCGTCGACGTGTTCGGATGCGGGGGCGTTTCGCGTCGATGAAGACGTTCTTTCGCACGGTTTGCCCGACCTGTTCGTCGTGGAGTTTGCCGTGAACGACGAGCAGGACGGCCATTTCGACCGTGCACGGTGCATACGCGGCCTGGAAGGCGTCGTGCGGCGCGTGCGGAAGGCGAATCCGAAATGCGCCGTGGTCGTGGGGCTGACGGTGAACAGGGATCAGTTCGACCTCATCCGGCGGGGCGGAACGCCCGTCTCCTATGCCGCGCACGCAGAGGTCGCGAAACGCTATGGCGCCGCATTGGCGGACGTCGGCTCGGCGCTGGCCGCCTCCGCTGCCACGGGCGGCCTTGACTGGACTGGATACCGCGACTGCCATCCGTCGCCGGAGGGCTGTCGGTTCGCCGCGCGCGTCTTCGAGGCGGCCATCGACCGCGTGTTCGACCCGCATGCCGCTGCCGTGTCGCAGCCTCTGCCCGAGCCGATCGACGCCGCATCCTACGACAGGGGGGCGCCCGTGCCGCCGGCGTGCGCGGTTGCGGCGGACGGCGGCTGGCGGCATGCGGTTCCCGACTGGAAGGAGGTGCCGGGCAACATGCGCGCGCCGTACCGGAAGGGCGCGATCTGGTGGAGCGACCGGGCGGGGGCGGCGCTTGACGTCACGTTCGAGGGGACGACGCTGGCGGCGTTCCTGACGGCCGGACCGGATGCAGGCGACTTGGAGGTGTCCGTCGATGGCGGTTCGCCGCGCCGCTTCCGGCTTCGCGCGGACTACGGCGATCTGCACTATCCCTACGTGGAGATCCTGGCGGACGATCTGCCGCGCGGACGTCATCACGCGCGCCTGCGCGTCTTGGCGGCGGAACGCAACGGCCAGGCGGGCACGACCGTGCGGCTGCATCGCCTCTACGCAAACGGCGGCGTCGGGCCTCAGTAGGGGGGCATGGCGCGGTGCCGCGTGGGCGACAGGGTGATTGGGAGTTCCTGATTGTTTGGGAAAACGACTGAAAGGCGCATGATTCCGGCAGTTGACCCCATTGACGTCGACCCCATTGACGTCGGAAAACGGATGCAAGCGCATGCAGGGAATTCGTTGGGGTTTGCCGTCGACTCGACCCTGCCCGCGTCGCTGACGGCGCAGGTGGCGCAGGGCTTGCGGGAGGCGATTCGAAAAGGCGTCCTGAAGGTCGGCGAGCCCTTGCCGTCGCGCGAGGCGCTGGCGCAAAGGCTCGGCGTGAGCGAATGCGTTGTTCGGGCCGCGCTGCGCGACTTGGCGGCGGATCGCCTGGTGGTGGGCAAGCCCCGGCGCGGCCATGTCGTCCTCGCCGTGCCGCAGGAGCGTCGCGCGAGGCTTGTCCTTGACATCGAGACGGCCAACCTCGGCTCGTTCTGCTCGCACATCAGCGTGATGGCGTGTGCGCATGCGATCCAGCGTCAGGGGCATCGCGTCCTGTCGGTCGTGCTGGGGACGGATGCGCGCGAGACGCCGTACCTGAGGCCGCTGCAGGAGGCGCTCCAGCTGCGCCCCGACATGGCCGTCGTCCGCGTCGCGTCAAGCCGGCGCGCACTGGTGACACGTCTTCTGGCGTCGTGCGGCTGCCCTTACGCGACGGTCACGCTGGGGAAACTGACGCGCTCGCCGGGACGTTTCGCGGGCAACCTCTGCCACAACGTGGACGATGCGATTTCGGACTTGGTTGCGGCGTGCGTGCGGATGGGCGTCCGCTCGGCTCTGCAGGTTGACTTTGGCGTGGACACCTACATTCGCGCCGACCTGGCCTTCGAGCAGGCGGGTGTTTTCGTCGAACGCCTGTCCGTGCCGCTTGTCGGCAACCGTTCGCTCGACGACATCGCCCAAGCGGCGTGCGCCGCGACCGAGCGGCGGCTGGCGCTCGGCACGCTGCCGGACGTGTTCTATGTGAGCGACGACTACCTGGCGCAGGGCGTTTGCGAGGCTTTTCGCCGGCGGAAGATTGCCTGTCCGCGCGACACGCGGCTGGTCGTCTACGCGAACAGGGGCTCGGGGCTTTTCCCGTTCGGCGACCTGGCGCGGATCGAGTTCGACCCGAGCCGGGACGGACGCGAGATCGCGCGCTGCGTGCTGGCGTGGCTGGAGACGGGGACGCTGGGCCGCTACGACAATCCGCACCGCTTCGTCAACGGACGCAGCTTCCTGAATATGCCGTATTTTGGTAGTTAGACGTGTTGCGAATAGGACGTATTTTGGTCGTTGAGTTGATTGCCGGTGATGGAATGTGATATAATTTGCGCATGAAGCGGAAAATTTACCAGATTCTACTTGACTGGAAGCGGCAAAGCCAAGGGGCTTCGGCACTGATGCTGGATGGCGCTCGCCGTGTGGGGAAAAGCTACATTGCCGAAGAGTTCGCGAAACGCGAATACGAAAGCTATCTTCTCATCGACTTTGCAACCGTGACAAAGGACGTGAAGCGCTATTTCAATGACTATCTTGAGGATTTGGATACGTTCTTCATGTATCTTTTGGGGGCCTATGGGGTCGACTTGCCGAGGCGAAAGAGCGTGATCATCTTTGATGAGGTGCAACGCTTCCCGCGCGCACGGGAGGCGATCAAGTATCTGGTCAAGGACGGACGATACGACTATATCGAGACGGGTTCGCTGATTTCAATCAATCGCAATGTGAGGAACATTGTCATTCCGTCGGAAGAGCATCACGTCAAGATGTATGCGATGGACTTTGAGGAGTTCCTCTGGGCGACGGGGCATGGCGGAAAGATGCCGATCATCCGACAGGCGTTCGAAAAGCGCGTTCCGATGGAAGTTGGCATGCACCGCATGACGATGGATGTCTTTCGCCAATACATGATCGTCGGCGGCATGCCGCAAGCCGTCAAGAAGTTTGCCGAGACGCATGACCTGAAGGCGGTGGATGTCATCAAACGCGACATCTTGGACTTATATCGCGCCGACATCATGAAATTCGGCGGTTCGAGCAAGCACAAGATCGAGGCCGTCTTCAACGCGATCCCAGGGGCGCTGCAACGCCATGAAAGGCGATTCTCGCCCGGAAGCGTCCGCAAGGGGAGCGGCATGCGGAGCTTTGAATCGACGTTTCAGTGGCTCGCGAGTGCCATGACGGTCAACCTCGCCTACAACGCCACCGAGCCGAATGTGGGACTGGAGCTGTCGAGTGACCACCATGCGCTCAAGTGCTATCTTGCGGACACGGGGCTTTTCGTCAGCATGGCGTTTTCGGAGAATGATCTTGTCGGCGGTGAGGTTCAGCAGCGCATCCTGACGGGCCGATTGGACGGCAACTTCGGAATGCTCTGGGAGACCCTTGTCGCGCAGATGCTTCGTGCGTCTGGGCATAAGCTTTTCTTCTATGCGAACAGTGACGCGGCAGAGGCCGCCAACCGAATAGAGATCGATTTTCTTGTTGTCCAGCCGAATCTCCAGCGGCGGCACAACATTTCGCCGATCGAGGTCAAGGGGACTGGCGTATACGCAACCAAGTCGCTCGACAAGTTCGCCTCGAAATACAGTGCCTATCTTGGCGATGCCTATGTCATCCATGAAAAGAATCTGAAATGCCAAGGGCGGCGGATCAGCATTCCGCCTTATATGGCGGGTCTGCTGTAGTCCCGAAAAAATCTGTCATGGCATCTGCGGGAGTTCAGATGTCAGACATCTGCCGCACCGCTTCGTCAACGGGCGCAGCTTCTCGGCGTCGGGCTTCAGCATGAAAGGCGGCTCCTCTCTCTCTGGACGGACAATGCGCGCTTCGGAGCGGGAAGCTGCTCGCTCGGTCTCGTCGTTCGGGTTTGCGCTTCTCGCTGAAGACAACCGGCCGGCTTCAGCCTGCCATGCCTCGGCGAGACCACGGGCTGCGGGCGAGACCTCTCCGACGCCAGCAAACCCTCGCTCCTCACTCGCGCCACTTCTCGCTCCTCCGCGCCAAGTAAATCGAAAGCAACCCCTGCGACTTCCTTCTGCCGCGCGATTCGGACGATTCGGATGGTTTTCGTTTCGTTGCGGGGGACAGGCGTGTTATGCTATCATTCCGAATGTGCAAGGGAATGTTGTGCGTTTCCCTCGCTTGATTCTGCCGGGTTCTTGGTTCGTGAAAGGATAACGAAAGGGCGTCTCGTCCATGAAAACGAAAATCTTGGTGTCGCGGCTTTTGGTCGGCCTTGCCGTCGCCTTTGCGCTTGGTGCGGGCGTGACCGTGCGGGCGGCGGAAAATGCGCCGCTGACGGGCGGGGGTGTGCGCGTCTCGGCGGACGTGCCGCGCTATTTTGCGGGTGCAGATGGGAAGGCCTGGGTCCCGATTGGCCTCAACATCTGCTTCTCCCGCACAAAAGACGGCCGCCCGACGGGTGCGAATCTTGAGGCGCTTCGCGCCGAATTCGAGGGTTGGCTTGACCGCTTCGCGGCGGCAGGCGGCAATTATGTCCGCCTTTGGCTCGGCCATG
>CAKUGW010000008.1 GCA_934654805.1 uncultured Kiritimatiellota bacterium | reverse complement strand
GACGGGTCGAGCGCCGCGACGTCCGTCACGGCGAACGCGAGGCGGATCGTCAGGCCGGGCTCCGTCTTGCGCCCGACGCTCTGCGAGACCTGGTAGACGGCCTCGTAGGCGCCGCCTTTCGCCGTCGGCGCGCCGCTGACGACGAGCCGGCCGCCCGCGAGCTTCACCGACACGCCGGAGGGGACGGACCCCGAAAGCTTCGCGACCTTGGCCTTCGCGCCGTCCGCGAGGTTCAGCACGGCGACCTCCTGCGAGACGGCGCAGTAGCGCGTCAGGCCCAGGGAGAGCGAGTCCGCCTCGAAGCGCGGCGCGTCCGCGCCGACGAGCTGGACCGTGAGCGTGCGGGCGGACGCGTCGGCCTTGACGCCGCCCTCCAGCGCGGCGAACGACAGCGTCACCTTGCCGGCCGGGCAGTCCGCGCGCGTCGGCAGGTCGAGTTCCGCCCATTGGGCGCCCGAGCTGCGCGAGGGCCAGGCAAGCGTCGGCGACGTGACGAACGCGCCCGCCGTCGTCGCAATCGTGCAGGCGACGTCGCCCGACGCGCCGTCCGTACGCGCCGCCGCCACGCGAAGGCGCGTGCCCTCCTCGGCGATGACGAGGCCCTTCTTCGCCAATGCGGGTTCGGCGTCGGCGAACGCGAGCTTGCCGACGTTGAGCCGGTCGTTGTCCTCAATCGTCAGCGCGAACGCCGCGCCGCCCAGCGTCAGCCGCAGGACCTGCGTGCCGTCCGCGTTGCCGTCGTCAAAGACGTCGATCTCGAAGTTCTTCGTCCCCTGTTCGCCGTCGGCCCACGCGACCGTGTCCGCGACGAGGCGGTAGCGGTCGGGAAACGCCGTCGAGGCGGCGTCGACCGTGACCGTGGCGTTCGTCGCGCCCGACGCGCCGCCCGTGCGGACGGCGGGGACGCGCACGCGCAGCGCGCCGCCCGCCCTCTTCGCCTCCGCCTCGCTGACGGTGCGGGCCGACTCGCCGAAGGAGACCGTCCCCGCGTCGTCCGCCGACTCCGCCGTCAGGTCGTAGGCGGCGACCGAGCTTTCGTCCCTGTCCAGCGCGAACGCCGCGCTCGTCTCGATGGCCTCAACCTGGACGAAGTAGTCCGTCGCCGCGTCCGCCGCGATCTCCTGCGCCGGCAGGGTGACGCCCGAGGCGAGGTTGCCCTCCCGCATCGCGACCTTCGTCGCCTTGCCGCCCGTCACCCGCCAGAGGTTGAGCCGCACGTCCGTCTCGTCCGTCCCGCCCGTCCGGCCCTTGACGGCCAGCGTCGTGCGCGTCCAGCGGTCGCGGCCCGTGAGCCGCCAGTAGTCCGAGAGGTCGATGGCCGAGACCGTCGAGGTACGCATGCCGCCGCGGACGTCCAGCGCGCAGTCGTCCGTCGTCGCGGTCGACCAGTCGCGGTTCAGCTCCTCCGTCGGGTCGTCCGCGAGCGCCAGGATCTCGTCCAGCCGGCGCACGTAGGCCGCCGCCGCGTGCGCGTCCGTCGGGCTGACGGCGGCGAACTTGTCCAGCCGCCCGATGACGCGGCCCTCGGCGTTCTGGACGACGAACGTCGGCACGCCGAGGCGCGCCTTGCCCGGCACGCACAGCCCGCCGTTCGCTACGAGGTTCGTGTGGAGGGCGATGTTCCGCGCGAGGACGTCCGCCGCCTGTTCGGGATCGACCCCCTTGCGCGAGAGATAGCCCGCGCCGCTCTGCACGCGCACGTCGTCGGCGGCGATGTCCGTCCCGTTCGTGACGGCGCTGACATAGCCGTCGAAGGCGTTGAGCGTGTCGTACGTCAGAAGGCAGGTCCAGAGGTTGTAGTGCGGGGCGGGCACGTCGATGAGCGAACAGTACACGCCATTCTTCTCCAGCCAGTCCTCGAAGGCGGGCGTCTCGACGAAGTGGCGGTCGGTCCTCACGCAGTCGGGGCACCAGAGCGAGCCGCCGACGAGGTTCAGCGTGAACGTGCCGCTCGCCCTGGCGCAGACCCGCGCGAGGTCGATGTCCATCGTCCACTCGCCGGGCTGGAGCGTCGCCGTATCACGCTCGCCGAGCCACAGCGGATTCTTGGTGCTTGTGGGAACGTCTGTGAACACGATGGACGACCGGGCTACAGATTCGCCCTCGCACGCCAGCTCGAGGGCGATGACGTCGCCCGCCGCGAACGCCCCCGCCTCCGCGCGGACGACGGGAAGCGCCGTCGGCGTCTCGGCGCCAGCCGTGAACTCGACGGGGTACGCGAGCGTGCCCGCGCCTCCCGGCAAGACGGCCCTCAGCTCGTATGTCTCCGCCTTCGACCCGTCCGTCCGGCGAAGCGGGACGGCCACGGACACGGGCCTGCCGACCGTCGCCTCCAGCCGCGCGCTCGGCGTGTTCGGCACGACGAACCTCCCCGAAGGCCCGGGCACGTATCCGTCGAAGAACGAGTCCGCGCTCTTGGAGAGCTGCGCCGAAAGCGACCCGTCCTTTGCGGGCATCTCGCCGCTTCGTCCGACGAATCGCGTCGCGCGGTCGCCGTCGGCTCGTGGCCAGATGAGCGCCACGCGGGGGAATTCCTTGATCTGCGTCTCGCCCGCCGTGCCAATGTAGGCGTAGGCGTTGGCCGTGTCCTTCTTGACGCGGCAGAAGAGGAACCGCTCCTGCGCCATCCAGCTCTTGAAGGACGCGGACGCGCAGGCCTCCTCAAGATCCTCGCAATGGGGGCAGCCCGCCTTCGACGCGACGAGCACGATGGGCGTTCCGGTCGTGAACGCGCTGTTCGTCGCGGCCACGAAATCGTCCAGCCAAACGCCCTTTGGGACATCCGCTGCCGCCTCTCGGCAAAACGCCGCAAGGAGAAGCACCGCCAACAGGCGCACAACATTTCTGCTTCTTGTCTTCATTTTTCCTTGTTCCTTTGTTCAAAATCTACTTTCGTCCATTTCTCTGCATCTCTACAAGTCTCCACGGCTAAAACCTATCCCCTGAACCTATTGCTTCGGCAATCAAACATTGTGAGCCGCAAAGGACGCAAAGTCCACAAAGCCCCTGCGTTCTTTGCGATCTTTGCGGCCAAGAATCATCCTGTTTCGTTGCCTCATCTCCAAAATCTCATTTTCCGGCCTTGGTCGGCTCTTCCAGCACCTTGTAGGTGAAGTTCGTGCCGAGCGGATACTCGAACGTCACGCCCTTGCGGAGATCCGCAAGCAAATCCAGCTGCGCCTGTGTCCGGTTTTCCTTTTCAAGATCCCTCTTAAGGTCTGCCCGTTCCGGCATCTCCATCTTGACCTTGAGGCGAATCAAGATGCGCACGCACACGTACCGCGCGTCGTCCTCCTTCGCCGCGACGCGCACAATCAGCAGCCCCTCGTCCGTCTCGATCGGCTTCGTGAACGCGCCGACCTCCATTCCCGGCAGGGCGTCCGCAATCTCCTGGAGGTAGAAGTGCTTCGGATCGACCGTCTCCCACTCCTTCGCGTAGGCGCAATCGTCGCCATACAGAAGCTTGTCCTCCGAATACGCCGCCGCAACCGCATCCCACGCATCGCCCGCCTGAAGACGCCTCCACGCCTCCTCGCCGCGCGCCTTCGCCCGCGCGTTCTCGGCCTCGTTCCTCTCGATGACCTGCTTCAGCTGCGCCTCGGCGATCTCGATGTCCTCGTCGCTCGGGACAACCGTTCCGCAATCCCGCAAATACTGCTCCAGCCGGCACTCCCGCGCGAACTGGCGGCGGAAACGCGCACCCTGCGCGCCAAGGCCGTTTGCGATCTCGTCCAGCGTCGCCGTCGGCTGGCGCACCTGTTTGCGATAGCGGGACAGGACGTCCTCCCGCACCGAATCCGACGCCTGGATGCCGCGCCGCCTGAACTCCCTGTCCAGCAATGCCGAGGCGACGAGCGAGGGAACGACCCGCATCGCCGTGCGGTTGATCCACTTGACCCGGCTCTTCTCGTTGACTGGCTTCCCCGCCAAAGCCTGCAGGGCCGCCAGCAGTTCGGCGGACTCCTTGGCGTCCTTGGCCGTAATCGTCAAGTCATCGGCCTTTACGAAGACGACCTGCGCCAGCGGATCGGCGGGGCGGCAGCCGACAACAAGAAGCCCAGCCATGAAGACGAAAATCCACGTACGCATGTCATGTTCCCAAACGGTAAAACGGCGGACGGATGAGATGCTCACCAGCCCGCCGTTCATGTCGTTCAGAATTCGCTATAGATAACGAATTAGAGGCTCTTCGTCGCCTTGGCGTTGTACTTGAGCGAGAACGTGCCGAACGCCGCCGTCGTCAAATTCACGTCGCCCGGATTGTCATCGCAGCGGAACGCAACCGCCGCCTGGTTGTCCGAGCAGCAGTACTCGCACTCGGGCGCCACGAGAATGCCAACGGCATTGCCCGAAATGGAGGTGATGCCGTCATTCTGGCTCATGTCGTTGCTGTCGAGAACCTTGCCGATCGAACCCTGACCCGCGATGTAGAGCTCTTCAATGCCTTCACCGGTGACATTGCCAACGAGCTCGGCCTTCTTGGCCTTCTCGTACGTCAGGCCGCCGAAGCGCTGCGCAAGTTCCGATGTGATCGAAAGAGCATCACCGCCATCCGCAATGGTCGTAAGTTCACTGCAGCAGAAATCGGCCCCCTGAACGACGGCCTTGAACTTCTTCGTGCCCGCGACGCGGTAGCAGCCCTCGTCCGTCACCTTGAGCGTCTCGCACCACTTGCCAGCCGACTTCTTGTTGTACGTCGCGGCAAGCGGAGCGATGTTGGCGACGAGCCACGCATTGTCCCTCTTCGCCAAGTTGGAGAGAGCCGGAATCGTGCGGCCGCCGACCCTCTTGGTCGTGAAGTAGGTGGGCATGGTCGCCATGAGGTTCGTAACGGCCGAATCGGCGTACCAAAAGACGCCGCCGACATCCTCGCCGAGGTTGTAGGTCGTCGTGACCTTGCCAGACTTGCCAACCGTCGTCTTGAGCGACGCATTGAACGTATAGGCGGTGTCAGCATACGCGCCACCGACCATCGCCGCAAGAGCGGCCGCAATCATGAGTTTCTTCATGTTGTTTGTTTTCCTGTTTTGCCGATTCTCCCGGCTCGGCGAACGCTCGCCTTGCCAGAACCGGAGCTGCCCGGTTGATCCTTTCATTTCGGCGGTATCTTGCCGACCCACATTGTTAAACCCGCGTGAACACGGTCGACACACATGTTATGCCATTCGGCCACTGCCCAAAGGTTTGAGTTTCGCTTCGCGCGGCAACCGGCCTCGTCCCGTCCGAGGGTCAACTTTCATTGCTGCCCGGGATACCCTAGGCCCGGACACCATGTCCGAATCCCCCTCTTCCGTTCAAAGACAGCGCAAAGTATACCATAACTGACGCGCCGCGGTCAAGGGGGCTAATTGACTTTTCTGGAAAGGTGCTTTGCCAGAGTAAAAGCAATTTTAGATTTTGTTCAGTTGGTCAAATGTAGAGGTTGGACAGGAAATTGATGGAGGCAGGGATTCTCCACCTCTCCTACCCTCCCCGGGGAGGGACTTGCGTTTACTTTGTCAAAGCGTCTTCGGGCGGGAGTCCGCCGCGCCGAACGCGTCGACTCCGCGCGTGCGCGCTCTCGCCGCTCGGGATTCGCGACACTGGCCGGGACGCGCCGCCGTGCAGACCGCGCTTAGGTCGCTCATCACGTCGCCGGGCCGGCCTCCCGCCCTCCGCCGCGCCGCCTCATGAGACAATGCGCGCCAGGGCCATGCGCCGGGACGGGCGTTCCGTCCGTGCGTGGCCAGTCAAGAAGGGAAAGGAACGAAGTCATGGCAAAGCACATGACCATAGACACGAGGAAAGGCATGGCCCACGGGCTCGAGTGCCGACAGACCTTCGCCCAGATGGCGAAAATGTTCGGACGCGCGGTCTCCACCGTCGCGGACGAGGTGAAGAACCGCATGCCCTGGAGCGGCAGGGGCTACGGGCGCACGAACGCGGTCTGCGAGCACTTCGACACGTGTTCGAGGGCCTGCCGGAACGCCGACGGGAGGAAGACGCCGTTCAAGCACCAGAGTTCGTCTCGTTCCGCGGCGAGCGCGGACGCGAGTTCCCGGAGAAGTCCGGCATCCGCCGCATAAACGCGGAGAGCGTCGTGCTCGACCCGATCCTCCTCGGTGAGAAGTTCAAGAGGGAAGCCAACCGCGCCATCCCCCACAGGCACGGGGTCCTCTGGCGTACACGACCGAGGCACGGGCAGAGCCCGCTCATGGCCGAAAGCAGAAAAGCCCTCTTGCGAGGGCAGACGACAACCCGCATCTGCCAACGCAACCGCAAGTTTCCACGCAGCGACGGGGTGCGCGAGCATTGCGCCAAATTCCGGCACGGCCGTGCGCGCCGGAGAGAGGCTCAAGGCCGGGCGGCCGCACGGCCGACGTGATGAGCGACCTAAGCGCGGCCCGCACCACGACGCGCGCCGGGCAGTGTCGCGAATCCCGAGCGCGAAGAACCCATGAGTTCGCGCGTTCGGCAGGGCGAGCCGCCCGGACGAAGCCGACCACGCCGGATTGCCAAACTCAACGCTGCACCTGCAACCAGCGAACGGCCAAACTTTCGTTTACCCTTTCTAAGTTTCGTTTGCTTTGGCAAACGGCCTGCCAGCGGCGGAGCCGCGCCTTGCGGCTAAGGAACGAAGTGGCGGGGCAGTTGAAAGGGGCTTCAGGGGGATCTGCGCGGCGCTTCGTTTTTCAAGTCTTAGCCGCAAATCCGGCCGAAGCCGCATTTCACCCAGGCGGTGAAGACATCGCCACACGCTGACGCGCAAGGGATACCCGTCCGTTTGCTTTGGCAAACCGCTCAAATTTTCCCGCGCGCGCGCGCGAGTCTCCAGCGCAAAAGTCGGATGTTTAGCGCGTCGCGGTTGGCAGGTTAAGCGGGCTTCAGCGTGAAGTTGAATAAGTCAGGCGTTGTCTGTATACTTTCTTGTGTAGACAAAACACAAGGAGGCAAGTATGGACATGAAGACATCCAAGCGGATCCCACCCGGGACGCCGAAATATCACCGCCTGACAAGCGAGAATCACAAAAATTGGGGGACCTCCAGACTTTACTGGCCTAACTGAAAACTGCTATAATACCAACCAAACACAAGAAAGTACTCGCCTGACTACGCTACGCAACGAGTGTTGCGTTGGCTACTGGAAGGCGGGGTAATCACTAAGTTCAGACTTTTTTCGCCCAAAAATGAATAATCAACAATACGGAAAGCTTTTTAGCTTCATTTGGAGCATCGCCAACGACGTGCTCGTGCACGCCTTTGAAAAAGGCGATTACAAGAAGATCATCCTGCCGTTCACCGTGCTGCGCCGCATCGACGTGCTGCTCGAAGCGACCAAGCCGCAGGTCGCGGCGAAAAAGGCTTTCTGCGACAAAAACAAGTTGCCCTACGAGGCGTTCCTGCCGCAGGTGACGGGCTATCCGTTTTACAACACTTCGGCGTTCACGATGACGACGCTGAAGAACGAGATCGATCCGCAGCGGCTGAAGATGAACGTGCTGGAGTACTTCAACGGTTTCTCGCCCGACGTGCAGGACGTGATCGACAAGTTCCAGTTGCGGCATTGGGTGGATGCGCTGACGAACAAGGGGCGTCTCGGGTCTATTCTCGAGAAGTTCACCGATACGTCGATCAACCTTTCCATCAAGCCGATCAAGGACGACGACGGCAAGGTGATCCTCCCCGGGCTCGACAACCACACGATGGGGACGATGTTCGAGGAACTTCTGCGGCGCTTCAATGAAGAGAACAACGTCACCGAGGCCGGTGAGCATTTTACGCCTCGGGACTATGTGCGGCTTCTGGCGCGGCTGGCGGTCGAGCCGATCAAGGATTCGCTCAAGGACGGCACTTACACGATCTACGACGGCGCGAGCGGCACGGGCGGCATTCTCACGGTGACGCAGGAGGAGTTCGACAAGGTTGCCATGAAAACGGGCAAGAAGATCAAGACGCTGATCTTCGGACAGGAACTGCAGGACGACACCTACGCGACCTGCAAGGCAGACCTGATGATTTCCGGCAACATCAAGAAGTTCACCTACCGTCTTGGCGCGTCCGAACATCAGTTCATCGCCTGCGGCTCCACCATCTCGCAGGACGGTCACGCGGGCGAGAAGTTCGACTTCTGTGTGATGAATCCGCCATTCGGCACGCCTTGGAAGGAGGATCTCAAGAACTGGGGCGTCGGCGACAAGAAGGAAGTGAGCGATCCGCGCTTCTTCGACGGCGAGACGAGCTTCATCCCCGATATCGGCGACTGCCAGATGCTGTTCCTGGCGAACAGCGTGAGCCGCATGAAAGACACCGAGCTCGGTACGCGCATCGTCGAGGTGCACAACGGCTCCTCGCTCTTTACCGGCAATGCCGGCGGCGGCGAGTCGAATCTGCGGCGGCACATCATCGAGAACGATAGGCTGGAGGCCATCGTCGCGATGCCGGAGAAGGATTTCTACAACACGGGCATCGGCACCTACATCTGGATCGTCACCAACCGCAAGGAGAAGCGTCGCCGCGGCAAGGTGCAGCTCATCGACGCGACGGCCATTTCGACGCCGCTCAAGAAGAATCTCGGCGAGAAGAACTGCGAGACCAGCGCGGCGGACTGCGACCGCATTGTGAAGCTCCTCAAGGATTTCAAGGAAACGCCCGAGTCGAAGATTCTCAAGAACGAGGAGTTCGGCTATTGGGAAGTGCCGGTGATGCGCCCCAAGCGCGACGCGGACGGCAAGCTCGTCCTTAAGAAGGGCAAACCCGTCATCGCCAAAGCCCGCAACGAGGTCGAGCAAATCCCGCTCACCTATCCGGGCGGCATCGAGGCGTTCTACGAGAAGGAAGTGAAGCCCTACGACCCCGAAGCCACCTTCGGCGAGCCGGCGATCGGCTACGAAATCTCCTTTACCAAGCACTTCTACAAACCCGTCGAACTGCGATCGCTGGAAGCGATCGCCGCCGATATCGCCGCGCTCGAGAAGGCGAACGACGGGCTCCTGAAGGAGATCTTGGGATGAGCTACAACTGGCAGGAAAAAGGTTGGCCGAACGTAACGGTTGACCGGTCCGCGATCAAGGACGAACTCAAGGCGTTTGAATCCGCGTTTCTTAAGGTGAAGAAGTATCTCAAACCGGCGCAGGATCCTGAACTGACGGCTGAGACGCTGACCAATGAAGCGGTAACGACGAGCGCGATTGAGGGCGTGAGAGTTGACGAAAGTGCCGTCATGTCCTCGATCTGCCGTGCATTGGGAGTGAGCACGCCGCCGATGGGCTTCGCGAATGATATGCGAGCTGAAGGCGTTGCCGCGATGATGCTCGCGGTGAGGCGGGAGTGGGGCGATCCCATTTCCGCGGCGCTGATCAGAGGTTGGCATAAGAATCTCATGTCCGGCGACGTCGGGAGGGTTGCCGTTGGCGCTTTTCGGCGGAATCCCGTTTATGTGGTGCGGAACCATGCGGACGGAACGCAGGAGGTTCGATTCGAAGCGCCTCCGGGCGGACGCGTGCCTGGAGAAATTCGGAAATTCGTCGGCTTGTGGAAGTCGGCGGAGGAGAAGCCAGAGGCTATTGCGCTAAAGGCGGCCATGTTGCATCCGCATTTTGAGTCGATTCACCCGTTCGAGGACGGCAACGGCCGCGTCGGGCGCGCGCTGGTCGCGAAAACGCTCGCCGAGGGTCTGGGCGCACCGCTTATTCTTCCCATATCGACGATTATCGCGCGGCATCGCGCGGCCTATTACGATGAGATTAACGAAGCGTCACGGACGTTGGATTGGACGAACTGGTGCGCGTTTTTCATTCCCGTGCTGACGGAGATGCTGACGAGCTTTGTTGCGGCGGCGAAATTCATCGCGGCGAAACGGGCCTATCTCGGAAAATATGAAAAGCATTTTTCGGCACGGGCGAAGAAGGTCGTTCAGCGGATGTTCGAAGACGGAGAGAAGGGCGTCGCCGCCGGGCTCTCGGCGGCGAAGTGGATGCGGATGACGAAGGTGTCGAAGCCCACGGCGACGCGTGACCTTGAAGAGCTCGTGCAGATCGGTGCGATTGTTCCGGTCGGGGCGGGGCCCGTCGCCCGTTATGCGATTAACGGTGCATTCTCGAATGAGCCGATTGAGGGATTAAATGAGGGAATAAACGGGAGCATTCTGAAACTGATTAAGACCCATCCTGGCGTCAGAGTGCCCTATCTGCATTCGGTCGTTTCGGCGAGTCGGGCGACTGTCGAGCGGGTGGTAGCGGCGTTGATCGCCGAAGGCAAGATCGAGCACCGCGGCAGCAAAAAGACAGGCGGCTATTATGCGAGGTGATGGGGAATGGGGAGATGAAATTGAACCGCTATCCGAAATACAAGCCGACCGGCATCGCCTGGCTCCCCGAAGTGCCCGAGGGGTGGGAGGTGAGGAAGGTGCGACAGCATTTCCGCCTTCGGAGCGAAAAGGTCTCGGAACAGGATTATCCGCCACTCTCGGTTGCTAAGGTGGGCGTGGTGCCTCAATTGGCCGATGTGGCCATTTCATTTCGATGGCGCAGGGAGAGACGCGCAAGTTGGTGCGAGCAGGGGATTATGTGGTGAACTCGCGTTCCGACCGCAAGGGTTCGTGCGGCATTGCGCCACAGGATGGCTCGGTGACCACGATTAGCATTGTGTTGGAGCCGCGGCAAATTGATCAGCAGTTTGTTCATTATCTCTTCCGCTCAACGCCCTGGGTGGAGGAGTTCTATCGGAATGGGCGTGGTATCGTTGCTGACCTTTGGACCACACGTTATCAAGAGATGCGAAATATGGCCTTTCCCCTCCCGCCCCTTGCTGAGCAGCGCGCGATTGTGGCTTATATCGAGGCGCGGGCGGCGAAGATTGATGCGGCGGTGGCGGGGCTGGAGCGCGAGGTTGCCGCGATGAAGGAATACAAGCAGCGGCTGATCGCCGATGTCGTGACCGGTCAAAGGAAGGTGGCGTGATCGCGGAAAAAGCAGCACGTGCGCCGGAGGGGCGGCACGAACCGGAGGGGCGGCTAAAGCCGCCCGCTACGATAACGGCTGCCGCGGCGGCGGTAACGCCCGCGTCTTACCGCCATAAATCGCTGCGAAACCCGAACATCAATTACCGCGCGGGATGGTGGGCGGTGACGGTTCAGGTGGCCAAGAACAAATCGTTGTTGGGGGCGATTGTGGGCAAGAGGGTGGTCTTGAATGCGTTGGGGCGGGCGGTTGAGGCGTATTGGCGCGCGCTGCCGGCGAAGTATCCCGGGCTCGAGCTCTTCGACTTTGTGGTGATGCCCAATCACTTTCATGCGCTTTTGCGCATTCATCAGATGCCGGCTAATCACGAGCATCAGCTGGGCTTCCTGATGAGCCGCTTCAAGGGGGGAAGCTCGTTTATTTATGGGCAGATGCGGCGCGCGGGCGAGGTCGAGGACATCGGCGAGCATTTGTGGCAGCGCGATTACTGGGATTGCTTGGTTTCCAGCGCAGAGGCGTTTCGCGGCTGGCAGAAGTACATTCGCGAGAATCCGGCCAATTGGTCGAGCGACCGGTATGGCGCGTGCACGGCGTATACGTGGGGCGACACCGAGTTGCTGAATCGGCCGCGGGTCGCGTTTGTGGCGAGCCAGGGCTTTTATGCGAGCGCGCTTAAGCCGCGCAAGCTGTGGGCGAAAGGGGCGACGGGGGCGGGTAAAGCCGCCCGCTCCGATAATGGGGATAGCGCCGGTAATGCCGCCTGCTCCGATAATGAAGCTGGGGTTGAGAAGAAATCGCGGGTGTTGATTTCCACGTTTACTTCGGCGCAGGAGCGCGAGGCGTTGCGGCGGGCCTTGGCAAAAAGGCGTCCGTTGATTGCGGTGTTTCCCGCGGGCATTCCCGAGGCGCAGGAGATGGCCGAGGGGCTTGCGGTCGCCATTGGCGCGGGCGAGGCGCTGGCCATTTCGCCGCAGCCACCAGGTTCGCGCCTTAATAAGAAGATCGCTACCTGGTGCAATGAGTTTGTGCTGAAGAACGCTGATGAGATTTGGGCGGGCGACCTTGCGCCGAATGGGATGCTCGCGCAAATGTTAACGGGGCTTTATCAGAGTGTGCGGCTTTAGCCGCACAAGGAAGAGGAACGCAATGACCACCAATACCAAAGAGCTGGGTCTGGAGGCGCTGATTGTGGCGCACCTTCGCGATGTAAATGGCTATGTCGAAGGGACAAGCGAGCTCTACTCGAAGGACGAGGCGCTCGTCAAGAGCTGGCTGGAGGCGTTCCTGGTGGCGACGCAGCCGGAGAAGGTTGCCCGTTCGATGTGCTTTGCGAGCGCCTCGGAGAAGGCCAAGTTCTATTCACGGCTCTGCGAGGCGCTGGCGAAGCGCGGCGTGACGGATGTCTTGCGCAAGGGCTTTGCCTTCAACGGGACGACGTTCGACCTGTATTTCCCATTGCCGTCCGAGCAGAATCCGAGCGCGAAGGAAGCCTACGAGAAGAATTGCTTTGGCGTAATCCGTCAGCTGCACTATTCAAAGATCGACGCGAACGACGCGATCGACTTCGTGGTGTTCGTCAACGGACTGCCGCTCGCGACCTTCGAGCTCAAGAATCACTACACGCGGCAGACGGTCGAGAATGCGATCAGGCAGTATCAGACGGACCGCAATCCGAAGGACGTGCTACTGAAGCCGAAGCGTTGCGCCGTGCATTTCGCCGTGGACGACAACGACGTCTACATGTGCACGGAGCTGAAGGGCGCCGATTCGTGGTTCCTGCCGTTCAATCGCGGCGTGAACGGCGGCGCGGGCAATCCCGTCGTTCCGGGCAAGACGATGACGAGCTACCTTTGGGAAGAGGTCTTCACCAAGCCGTCGCTTTCGAACATCATCGAGAACTTCGCGCAGGTGATCGTCACCGAGGAGAAGAAGACCCGCAAGGTCAAGGAGCGGGTCATCTGGCCGCGCTATCACCAGCTCGACGCGGTGCGGCGGCTCTTGGCGCAGACCGCGGCCGACCCGGTGGGGCGCAAGTTCCTGATCCAGCACTCGGCCGGGTCGGGCAAGTCGAATACGATCACGTGGCTTGCGTATCAGCTGGTCCTGCTACAGAAGCCGGACACGACGGCCAAGTTCGACTCCATCATCGTTGTCACGGACCGCATCAATCTCGACAAGCAGATTCGCGACAACATCAACGCCTTTGCGAAGCTCAAGAACCTTGTCGGCTGGGCCGATCGCGCCAATACGCTGCGTGAGCTGCTGCAGGGCGGCAAGAAGATCATCGTTTCGACGATTCACAAGTTCTCGTTCATCCTCGACGAAATCGGATCGTCGCTCAAAAACAAGAACTTCGCCATTGTGATAGACGAGGCGCATTCGAGCCAGAACGGTGAAATGGCCTCCAGTCTGGCGGCAAGCGTTTCGGGCAATGCGCCGCAGTTGAACGAGGACGGCGAGCCTGAAGACACGGAGGACAAAATCCATCGTATCATCAAGGGCCGCAAGCTCGCGAAGAACGCGAACTACTATGCCTTCACCGCGACGCCGAAGAACAAGACGCTGGAGATGTTCGGCGAGGAGCATGCGACGGCGGAGGGGTTGGCTTACGCGCCTTTCCACGAGTATACGATGAAACAGGCGATCGAGGAAAAGTTCATTCTCGACGTCGTCCGCAACTACACGCCCTACCAGTCGTATTACGAGGTCGTCAAGAAGGTCGAGGACGATCCGCAGTTTGACAAGGACAAGGCCCCGAAGCGAATCCGCGCCTACGTGGAGCGCCAGCCGGAGACGATTGAAGCGAAGAGCCGCATTATCGTCGACCACTTCTGCACGAAAGTGTTCAAGAAAATCGGCGGCAGGGCCCGGGCGATGGTCGTCACCTCGTCTATTGAGCGGGCGATTGACTTCTATCAGCACATCTCCAGGTTGCTGGAGGAGCAGGGCGGGAAGTTCAAGGCGATCGTCGCCTTTACCGACAAGGAGATCGACGGCCATGTCGTGACCGAATCGTCGCTGAACGGATTTCCGTCCTCGGTAATCGAGGACAAGATCGAGGAGGAGCCGTATCGCATCCTTGTCGTTGCGGACAAGTTCCAGACCGGCTACGACCAGCCGCTTCTCCACACCATGTACGTGGACAAGGTCCTTTCCGACCTCAAGGCGGTGCAGACGCTCTCGCGGCTCAATCGTGCGCATCCGAAGAAGTTCGACACCTTCGTGCTGGACTTTGCGAACGATCCGGAAGACATCCGTGCGGCGTTTCAGCGCTACTACAAGACGACGATTTTGGAAGGAGAAAGCGACGTCAACAAGCTGAACGACCTCATCGAAACGGTCGAGCGCCAGCCGTTCTATACGGACGAGGACAAACAGCAGGTCGTCGAGCTGCGGCTTTCCGGCAAGGACGAGGACCGGCCGAAGATTGACGCGATCCTCGATGCCGTCGTCGTCCGATTCAGGGAGGAACTCAACGAGGAGGAGCAGGTCCGCGCCAAGAGCGCGATGAAGAACTTCTGCCGCATCTATCCGTTCTTTGCGGCCATCATGCCGTTCGAGAGCGCGGACTGGGAACGGCAGTATCTCTTCTATTCGCTTCTCGTGAAAAAGCTGCCGAAGTTGAAGCGCGAGGATTTTACCGCCGGTCTCTTGGAGACGATCGACTTTGACAAGTACCGCATCCAGAAACTGGAAGAGCGCGACATCACGCTGGAGAACGTCAACGCGACCGTTTCGCCGATTCCGGTCGGTTCCGGGGGCGGAATTCCCGAAGTCGAGTTCGATTCGCTTTCGCGCATTATCGAAGACTTCAACGCGACCTTTGGCGGCATCGACTGGAAGGACGAAGACGAGGTGCGTCGGCAGATTCAGGAGCTGCCCAAACGCATGGCGCAGGACGACAGTTTCGTCAATGCGGTCAGAAACGGCGACAGTCAGGTGGCGCAGATTCAGTTCAACGACATCATTCAGAATATCGTTGCGACGATGGGCGAGGAGAAGCTGGAGTTCATGCGGCAGTATTTCGACAATGCCGAGTTCAGGAATTTCGTCAACGAGCGGGTCTTCCGCGCCTGCCTGAAGGACATCGGCGAGAACGTCGTCCGCAAGGCGCCGACGACGGGTTGGGCGCCGCGGCCGGACGAGGAAGAAACCGACGGCGGTTATCTCGCGGCGGCGGAATCGGGAGGCGAAGATGGGGAATAATTTCAAGGCGAGAGCCGTCGAGTCGAAGCCGCGGGAGCGGATTGAGCAGGCCGGCACGGCGTCCGTGGCCAGCGGCGCGGAACTTTTGGCCGTCATTCTCAAGACCGGAACCGCCGGTTGCGACGTGATGGAGCTTTCTCGACGACTCATCGACGCTTTCGGAGGCGTCGAAACGCTGGTGAAAACCGACTTTAATACGCTCAAAAGCGGAATCGCCGCGCACAATCTGCGATGTCCGGAGCGCAAGATTCTCGGTCTCGGGCGGGTCAAGATCCTGGAGTTGACCGCGGCGTTTGAGCTGGCGCGGCGCGGGTATGGCGCGCGGCAGACACACGTTTCGGCGGTGGCGTCGTCTGCCGACGCGGCCGGACTCTTCCGCCGGATGCTGCCGACCGGCGAACGGCAGGAGAAATTCTGGGCGCTGCCGCTCGACGCGAAGCGACGTCCGCTTTCCGAGCCGCAGCTCATTGCGGTCGGCACGGTAAACGGAGTGGGGATTCATCCTCGGGACGTCTTCTCGATCGCCGTGCGCTGGAATGCGCATTCGATCGTCGTGGCCCACAATCATCCCTCCGGCAGCTCGCTGCCCTCGAAGTGCGACGTCGATCTCACCTGGGGTCTCTACGGCGCGGGGAAAATGATGGGCATCGCGCTCGTCGATCACATCATCATCACGGAAAGTTCGCACTACAGCTTCGCCGACAACGGGCGTCTCTGTAATAAGGAGTAATCCTAAAAATCGCAGTTGAAGCCAAGAGGGCGTGTCTCTCCCCTCTCTGCGCGACAGTCGGTGCGGACGAACGGCGCGCTACGGGCAGCAGTCCGCTCCAAGGTCTTTCGCGGCGCTGCCCTTCGCTTGCCGCGCGCGCCTTGCTCGCGGCTTCGCCCGTGCGTTCCCCTTGAAGCGGTCTCGCCTGGAGGCGCAGATGCCTCGCGAAGCGGCGGCGCAGGCCGCCCGTGGCCCGTCGGAGCCGACAGTCGCACGGGAGGAGCGAAGGGATCGCCTGTCGCCTCGGTTTTCTCGCGTGCGGAAGCACATCGTCCGCCAGCTGCGCGAACGCGAGCGCGCCCTTTTCGTCCGCCAGCGCACGCACACGGTCGTCGGACGGCACGTCCAGCAGCCAGTGCGGCGCCAGTTCCCCTTCCGGCACGAGGCAGTCGCCAACGGCCAGCGCCGCAAGCTCCGCGTCGGTGAGCGACTCACGGCGGCCTCGTCGTCGAGCAGCTGGTCGCGCATCTTCCAGAGCCGGGCGAACGTCTCCTGCACGATCTCGCAGGCGTCGGCGTGATTCGCGCCGTTGCCCATGAAGTAGTTCATGAGCTTCGGCGCAATGTCCCGGTAGTGCTGTTCGACCGTCTTTACCTGTTCCCTCGACGAATAGACGAGGGGATTATACCAAATCTGCCGTCCGCGCGCCCACGCGACCCGAACGTCACCCGCACCTGACTACAGCTGGCCGTGCGTCCCGACAAGCTCCAGGATGTGCGGCAGCGGATCGCCCGACGGCAGGGCGTCGCGGTCGTAGGCCATCAGCTCGACGACGTCCGCGCCGGGCATCGTCCGGTCAAGGAACGCCGCAGCCTCCGGATTCGCCTTCAGGTAGGCCGCGAAGAACATCCGCATGGACGTGTTGCCGTCGTCAAAGCCCCACACGTTGGTGGCGTCCGCAGCGGCCATCTCGACGGCCGCCGCCCGCCTGCCGTCGCGCCAGGCCGTCCCGATGCGGTCGGCCAGCACGCGCGCGAAGTTCCGCAGGCGCTCGACCGCCGTCGCGCCGTCGTCCAGCGGAACCGGCTCGCCGGCGCGCACGGCCGCGAGAGCCGCGAGGGCGACCTTCCCGTGGACGGGCTTGGCGCGCGTGGCGACGGCGTCAATGACCATGCCCTTGAACATGTCGTCCGGCAGGCCGTTGCCTTCCGTCCGCAACGCCGCAACGAACGCGGCCGTCCTGTCGAGGGTCGTCCGGGCTTCGCCGGCGACCTGCCGCGCGTCCTCCTCCCGGCCCGACCGGCGATAGGCCACGACTGCGGAGCGGTCGCGGTCGAGATAGGCGTCCTCCAGCCGGTCGCGCTCGGCGTCCGTCAGGCGCAGGCCCTCCCGGTCTTCCGGGTTGACCAGCCGGCCCACCTGCGCGGCGAAGTCCTGCGCGCCCCGGCAGATCTCGCGGAGCCTGTCGGCGTCCTTCGCGAGCTTCGCGAGATCGACGGCGCGGCCGGCGGCCTTTGCGGCGACCGCCTCGTTGAAAATGAGGCGGTTCAGGTCCCATTCGCCGCGCCGGGCGAAGAGCCGGTCCGCCGGCTGCGGCAGGTGGCCATCCGCCACGAGGGCGTCCCTCGCGTCGGACGCCAGCTTCACCGTGTCCAGCGACTTGATCAGCGCGTCGTAGCTGCCGTGTGCGGCGAGTGCCGCGCGGGGCATGAAGGTCTTGAAAGCCGGATGCGACAGGGCCTCGTCCGCCGTGATGCCCATCTTCTCGGCGAACTTCTCCCGCAGTTCGTTGACCAGCGCCGCGATGTCGCCGCCGTCGCCGAGCAGCAGCTCGCCGAGCGCATTGGGCCGCCCCGTGTCCGGCGCGAAGAACACCTCGCCGCCGCGTCCGCCGCCGAGGCCCGCGAGCGTGCGCTCGTTGCGCGTCCGCACGGAAACCGCTTCCGCTTCGCCTGATTGGCGGAGACTCGCCAAGTCGGCGACGATCTTGGGGTCGGCGAGGAGTTCGGCCTCGAAGGCCTCCGGCAGACTCGAAAGCAGCGTCGCCTGTGCGACAAGCGAGGTCGTGGCGGCCAGCTTCTCCGACAGCCGCCTGAAGGCCTGTTCGATCATGGGGCGGATATCGCGGCCCTCAAAGGTGCCGTCGTTCATCATGTAGTTCAGGTAGACGTCCTGGGGCAGGGAGGCGAGCGCATGGCGGGCCGCATCGTGGAATGTCGTCGCGTCCATCTCCGCGAACCCGGCCTTGAGGTCGGCGACGATCCGCCGGAGGTCGGCCTCCGGCAGGGCCTTGAGGCGGTCGACCTTCTCCTGAACAATCTGTTCGGCCTCCGCCTGCGACAGCGCACCCTCGATCTTGACGACACGGCCGGCACCGGGATTCTCGGCATACTTCGCGCCGTTGAGGTGCCGCATCTCGGAGTTGGTGATCGCGACGCCGGGACGCGTGCGGACGTCCACCTCGGGGCGCTTCCACCACTTGTCGGCGAGCTCCGTCCCGTCAGACCTCAGCCCGTCGAACGTCGTCCACTCGAAGACCACCGTCTGGCCGCGCGCCTTGAAGAAGTCGAGTCCGAGCTTGCTCGTCTGCCGCCAGAAGGCGCACGTCGCCGCGTTGTCGAAGATGCCCCACGCGAGAGCCTCCCGTCCGCGCGGCGCATGGCGGTCGACGATCTCCCGGAGGCGCGCGGCGACGCCCCTCACGTCCAGTCCCGTGAAGTCGGCGTCAACGGCCTCGATCACCGCGTCCGCCACGGCGTTCAGGACGAGGTTCACGTCCGGGTTCGGACGGACGACGCGCGGGTCGAGGTTCTTGCGCACGAGGTCGAGAACGGCGCCCTTGATCCCCTGGCGGGCGATTTCGCCGGCCCAGCCGGTCACCTTGCCGTCCGCCGCCTCCGCCCGGGCCTGGCGGATCTTCGAGAAGAGGTCGATGTCGTGCCCCCGCAGGAACCGGATCCAGGCCTCCTGGTCTTCCCGACAGATGTCGGCGCTGGGGCGGTCAAGAGGATCGTAGCGCCACGTCCCCTGGTTGTTGTCGCGCACGAAGGCGATGGTCGTGGCCGCGTTCGTGTTGTCGCCCAGCCCGATGACCGTGTTGTAGTCGTTGATGAGCTGGTGCGTCATGACGTGGGCGCCGTTCGGTCCCACAGCGGCCCCGTTGATGATCCCGAAGGCCTGGATGCGGACGTCGGAGAAGCCGTAGTGCGCAAGCTTGCCACCGGCGACCCGGCTGATGTTCCCGACCTCCTCGCGGATCGTCCGCGCGACGTTGTCGCGGAAGCCCGTCGCGGAGACCGCCCGGGCGACGTCCTCCGTGACGGACTTGAGCTGGACGAGTTCCCGGATCCTCTCCCGCACGGCCGTCTTCCGCGCGCCCTGGAAGAGATGGAAGAACGAGGTCGTGGCGAAGCTGACGGACACGCCACCGTCGCCCGCGAAGGACACGCGGAAGGCGTCCTTGCCGACCCGGATCGTGGCGTCCTTGAACGGCGTCGCCGCCCCGGTGGGGGGCGTGAACGCGTCAAGGGTGATGGACTGCGCGTTCTGGAACGTGGCGTCGATTCGCGTGGGCATGGGTCTTTCTCCTTCTTCCTTGCTTGAGGTCGTGGCTTGTCCGCCCCGTCTACGCGCGACGGGGACGCCCGGTTACAGTTTCTCGGCGATGCCCTTCGCGAACGCGACGAACCGCCCGAGAATCTCCGGCCATTCCGCCTCGGAGACGTGGACGTAGGAGACCGAGGCGTAGGCGATCAGCATGCCGCTGACGGGGTCGCGCCCCACGGCCGGCGTGTCGCCGACGAGCGGCCCGAGTGCCAGGTCGAGCAGCTCCAGCATCTGCGCATAGCCGATGTCCTCGCGCAGCTCCTGCGCGACGGGCGCGGCGAGCGTGAGCCGCCCCTCCTCGTCGTTGCGCGAGACGTTGACGGCCAGCGTCCCGTCGACGAGCAGCTGCGCGTTGCCTTCGGCGTCAAAGGGAAGATTCAGTTCGAGTGTCATGGTCTGTTTCCTTTCTTCGCGTGTTGTCCGTTTTGAAAGTGCGCGTGCGAGAACGACCAATCCATGGCCGAACGAGACGCATTATAGCATTTTTCCGGCGGCGGCGTTTCCCGCCGGCCGCCGTCAATCGGACAAGCCGCCCCGCGGCTCGCCCGTCACGCCACCTCTTTCCGCAAGGCGCGGCTTCGCCGCTGGCGCAGGAGGCGCAGGGGCTCTGGGGCTCACGCGAAGAGCCACGTCGACAGGTAGCGCTCGCCCGTGTCCGGCAGGAGCGCGACAATCGTCTTGCCGGCGTACTCCGGCGTCTTCGCGAGCTCCAAGGCCGCCCAGAGCGCCGCGCCGGACGAGATGCCGACGAGCAGCCCTTCCTGCGCCGCCGCCGCGCGCGCCGTCTGGCCCGCGTTCTCCGCCGAGACCGTGATCACCTTCGTGATGAGGCTCGTGTCCAGCACCTTCGGCACGAAGCCCGCGCCGATGCCCTGGATCTTGTGCGGCCCCGCCTTGCCCTGCGACAGCACCGGACTCGTGTCCGGCTCGACGGCGTAGAGGGCGATGTCCGGCTTGACGGAGCGCAGGTACCGCCCCGTGCCCGTCAGCGTGCCGCCCGTGCCGACGCCCGCGACGAACGCATCGACCTTCCCGTCCGTGTCCGCCCAGATCTCCGGCCCCGTCGTGATCTGGTGGTAGGCCGGGTTCGCCGGGTTCTCGAACTGCTGCAGGATGATGCCGCCGCGCGTCGCCGCGATCTCGTTCGCCTTCGCGATCGCACCCTTCATGCCCTCCGTGCCGGGCGTGAGGACGATCTCCGCGCCATACGCCGCCGCGAGCTTGCGGCGCTCGACGCTCATCGTCTCGGGCATGGTGAGGACGAGGTGATAGCCCTTGACCGCCGCGACGAGCGCGAGGCCGACGCCCGTGTTGCCGCTCGTCGGCTCGACCAGCGTCGCGCCGGGCTTCAGCACGCCGCGCCGCTCGGCGTCCTCGACCATCGCGAGCGCGATGCGGTCCTTGACGCTCCCGCCGGGGTTGAAGAACTCGACCTTCGCGAGCACCCGCGCGCCGCCCTTGTTGAGCCTGTTCGAGATCTCGACGAGCGGCGTGCCGCCCACCTTCTCCAAAATCGTCTTTGCCATCTTAGCCATTTCGTTTTTTTCTTTCTGTCTTATTCCCACCTATGTGGTAGGAAAACGGCGCGTAGTATATCACACTTCGTTTCCGAATGTCAACCGTGGAAGTAGAAAACGCCCTTGTCCCGATTTTTTCGGGACAGCTTATCCCGAGTTCTCGCCGGACCCCGGCAAATGCGGACGCTCGCGTCAGCGCGTCTCGTCCAGCGGCGCGGGTCGGCGCTCGCGGAACAGGAGCGACGGGTTGCCCTTCAGTTCGCCGGCGAGATCCCGAAGCGACGCGGCGGCTTCGGACAGGTTCTGGTCCTTCGGGCGGTCGATCGCCTTGTCAATTTGCAAACCCTTCCGAAAAATGGTAAACTGCGTCCAGTTTATTCATATTTTTCAAAGAGGAAGGAGACATGACAGATGGACTGTGATTTCAGATTCAGGGTGGCGGACGCATGCGACAAGCGCGCATTCCTTGAGATGAGTCGCGAATTCTACTCGTCTGATGCGGTTCTTCACGCCGTAGACCCCTCATTTCACGAAAAGGCATTCGCCGAACTGCTTCGTTCCGGCACCTATCTCACGTGCTTTGTCTTCGAATGCGGCGATCGCGTGGCGGGATACGCTCTCCTGAGCAAGATGTTCTCGCGCGAAGCCGGTGGCATGGTCGTCTGGATTGAAGAGATTTACGTTCGCTCGGCGTTTCGCGGACGCGGCGTCGGCGGCGCCTTTTTCGCATGGCTTCGCGCGAACGTCCCGGCAATCAGGTATCGCCTCGAAGTCGAGCCGTCGAACGAGCGCGCGCAAAGCCTCTATCGGCGACTGGGGTTCTCCGAACTGCCGTATGTGCAGATGGTGCTGGACGGCGGCCTCAGGAAAGGCGCGTCTTGAAGTCCTCGTAGCCGAAGGCGCGGAGCGTCCTGAACCGTCCCGTCTTCGTCTTGAGGACGATGGACGGAAGCGGCATGCCGTTGAACGTGTTGTTCTTGACGATCGAGTAGATCGCCATGTCCTCGAAGACCAGCCTGTCGCCGGCCTTGAGCGGACGGTCGAACGAGTAGTCGCCGATGACGTCGCCCGCAAGGCACGTCGGGCCGCCGAGCCGGTAGGTCTGGCGCTTTTCGCCCGGCTCGCCCGCGCCGGCGACGCGCGGACGGTACGGCATCTCAAGGACGTCCGGCATGTGGCACGCGGCGCTCGTGTCGAGGATGGCGAACGGATGGCCGAAGTCGCCCGCCTCCAGGACCGAGGCGACGAGCGTCCCCGCGTTGAGCGCGACGGCCTCGCCCGGCTCCAGGTAGACCTCGAGGTGCGGCCAGCGGCGGCGAAACGACTTGAGCGTGGAGACGAGAAGGCGGATGTCGTAGCCCGCGCGCGTGATGTGGTGCCCGCCGCCGAAGTTGACCCACCTCATCTTCGGCAGGAACGCGCCGAACGCCTCCTCGAAACGTTCGAGGACGCGCGCGAAGACGTCCGCCCCCTGCTCGCAGAGCGCGTGGAAATGAAGTCCGTCGACGGCGGCGGCCGTCTCGTCCGTCACGTAGGCGCGCGGCGTCCCGAGGCGCGAGCCGGGCGCACAGGGGTTGTAGATCGCGTGTTCGATCTCGCTGTAAAGGGGATTGACGCGCAGGCCCGGCGAGACGCCTGCGCGACGGGCGCGCGCGGCGAAGCGCGCGACCTGCGCCGGCGAATTGAAGACGATGTGGTCGCAGACCTTCACGACCTTCCGGAAGTCCGCCTCGGTGAAGGCGGGACTGTAGACGTGGTTCTCCCGGCCCGGCATCGCCTCGGCGGCCAGGCGCGCCTCGAAGGGGCCACTCGCCGTCGTGCCGTCGAGATGCGGCGCGAGGAGCGGATACGTCTTCCAGACGGAATACGCCTTCTGCGCGAGAAGGACCTTCACGCCCGCCGCCTGGCGGACGCGGTCGAGGACGCGCGCGTTCCTCACGAGCGCGTCTTCGTCGATGAGGTAGTACGGCGTCTTCACGGCACCTTCACCGGGTCGAAGCTCTCCCGCCACGGAAGGCCCTGGACATTCAGCTCGGCCATGAACGGGTCGGGGTCGAACTCCTCGCACGTGTGCACGCCCGGCGTCGTCCACTTCCCCTCCAGAAACATCTTCGCCCCGATCATCGCGGGAACGCCCGTCGTGTAGCTGATCGCCTGGGAGCCGACCTCGGCGTAGCAGGCCTGGTGGTCACAGACGTTGTAGACGTAGTAGTCGACCGTCTTGCCGTCCTTGAGGCCGTGGAAAATGCAGCCGATGTTCGTCTTGCCCTTCGTGCGCGGGCCGAGGGACGCGGGGTCGGGCAGAAGCGCCTTGAGGAACTCGATCGGGACGATCTTCTGTCCCTTGAAGTCGATGGAGTCGATGCGCGTGAGGCCGACGTTCTCAAGGCACTTCAGGTGCGTCAGATAGCTCTGCCCGAACGTCATGAAGAAGCGGATGCGCCGGATGCCCTTCAGGTTGCAGCCCAGCGACTCGAGTTCCTCGTGATGAAGGAGGTACATGTCCTTTCTCCCGACCTGGTCGAAGTCGTATTCGCGCTTGATCGCCATCGGCGCCGTCTCGACCCAATAGCCCTTGTCGAAGGCCTTGCGGTTCTCGACGGGGACTTCGGGCGCGTCGTCCTTGGGGTCGGCCACCCAATAGCTGCCCTTCGCCGCGACCTCGCGGATGTTGATCTCGGGGTTGAAGTTCGTCGCGAACGGATAGCCGTGGTCGCCGCCGTTGCAGTCGAGGATGTCGAGGGTCTCGATCGTGTCGAAGTAGTGCTTCTGCGCATAGGCCGCGAAGACCTGCGTCACGCCGGGGTCGAAGCCGCATCCGAGAATCGCCGTGAGGCCCGCCTTCTCGAACCGCTCGCGGTAGGCCCACTGCCACGAATACTCGAAATGCGCCTCTTCCGGCGGCTCGTAGTTCGCCGTGTCGAGGTAGCTGACGCCGGCGGCGAGGCAGGCGTCCATGATCGCGAGGTCCTGATAGGGAAGCGCGATGTTCATCACGAGGTCCGGCTTGAAGTCGCGGATGAGCGCCGTCAGGCGCGGCACGTCCATCGCGTCGACCTGCGCGGTGGAGAGCCGCGTCGTCGCGCCCTTCTCCGCGAACCACGGCCGCGCCTCGATGCCGGCCTTGAGCGCCTTGCAGCGCGCCTCGGTGCGCGACGCGACCAGGACCTCGCCGAACGTCTCGGGGTTGCGGCACATCTTCGCCGCCGCGACGCCGGCGACCCCGCCCGCGCCGATGAGCAAAACCTTCTTCGCCATGACTCGTTTCCTTTCTTCTGTTGGTTAGCGTGAAGCCGTCCGGGAGGATGCGTGCGCGAGCAGGCACTCCCGCAGCAGCTTGCACGCGAGGGCCGTCGAACGGCCGCTCGTGTCCAAGGCCGGGGCCAGCTCGACGAGATCGAACGCGACGACATCGAGGCGCGAGAAGATTTCCATCAGGGACTGCCGCAGGCGCTCGTAGCCGAGTCCGCCCGCCTCCGGCGTGCCCGTCCCCGGGAACTCCGCCGGATCCAGCACGTCCAGGTCCACCGTCAGGTAGACCGGCGCGGTCGGCCCCAGCGCGGCAACGACCGACTCCAGCGTCGCGTCCGAGAAGAGCTCCGCCGTCACGTGCCCGTCGCGCATGAACTGGCGTTCGTCACGCGTCCCCGAACGGACGCCGAACTGGTAGATGCGCCCATCGCCCAGCAGATCATGGCAACGGCGCATCACCGAGGCGTGCGAAAGCGGATTGCCGAGATAGTCCGTGCGCAGGTCGGCATGCGCGTCGAAGTGGACGATCCGCAGGTCGGGGCGCCTTTTCGCCGCCGCCCGGACGGCGCCCAGCGTGACCAGATGCTCGCCGCCCAGGAGACACGGCGTCTTCCCGGCCGCGAGAATCTCGTCCGCGCGCGCCTCGACCTGCGCGAGAGCCGCCGCCGGATCGCCAAACGGCAGCTCCAGGTCGCCCGCGTCAAAGACAGACGCGTCGTCGGCGAGATCGCGGTCGAGCCGCATCGAATACGTCTCGATGCCAAAGCTCTCACGCCGCATCACGTCCGGCCCGAAGCGCGTCCCGGGACGAAAGGACGTCGTCGAATCGTAAGGTGCGCCGAAGAGAACGATTCGCGCGTCCTCAAAGGGCTTGTCGCACCCGATGAACTGGTTGGCCTGCGCTTTCACCCGTATCCGAGCCTCCGCTCAGCGGGAGGTCTCCTCCTCTTCCTTCAGGATGTCCAGCACGTAGTTCGGCAATGCGAAAGCGCCGCGGTGCAGCGCCGTATTGTAGTAGCGCGTGCTGATTCGCAGCTTGTTCCAGCGCGCTTCGTCAAGGTTGCCGATCGGATGGTATTTCTTCGAGGCGAACCCAAAGAGCCAATGTCCCGACGGATAGCTCGGGATGTGCGCCTGATAGACCGTCGAGACGGGGAACTCCATCACGATGTGCCGATGCGCATCGCGGACGGACCGCTGGTGCGCCGCGTAGAACGGGCTTTCGTGCTGGTTGATGAGAATGCCGTCGTCGCGGAGGGCCTTGTAGCACGTGCCGTAGAACTCGCGCGTGAAGAAGCCCTCGGCCGGGCCGTACGGATCGGACGAGTCGACGATGATGAGATCGTACTCGGCCTTCTTGCCGCGCACATAGCGAAGCCCCTCCTCGAACCAGACCTTGACGCGACGGTCCTTCAGCTTCGAAGAGACGAACGGCAAGTGCTTCTTGGCGAGCAGGACGACGGACTTGTCGACCTCGACGAGGTCAATCGTCTCGATCGAACGGTACTTCGTCAGCTCCCGCACGGTCCCGCCGTCGCCGCCTCCGATCACAAGCACGTTCTTCGCGCGCGGATGCACGGCCATCGGCACATGCGCCAGCATCTCGTGGTAGATGAATTCGTCCTTCTCGGTCATCATGAGGCCGCCGTCAAGGACCAGCACGCGACCGTAGGCCGGCGTGTCAAGTATGTCGATCTGCTGGACGGAGCTCTTGCGCGAGACGATCTGCTTGGTCGTCTTCATGGAAAAGCGCACGTCCCGCGTGTGTTCGTCGGTGTACCAGAGTTCGGTTTGCATCGTCAGGCCAGCACGTTGATGTAGTCAAGGTTCATGTCTTCCGTTCCCGTCATGAAGCACCCCTTCTCTTTCGCGAAGAGAATGTGGGCGAGGACATCGGGCGTCATGCGCTCGCCCGGCGCGACAATCGGGATGCCGGGCGGATAGCTCATCACGAACTCGCCCGCGACAAGCCCCGTCGACTCGCGCATCGGCACGCGGCGCTTCTTCGCGTAGAACGCCTCCTGCGGGGGCAGGACGATCACCGGATCGACGTATTCGTGGTCAAAGAGCCCGATGGGGCTCTTCTCGCGCTGGCGCTTGATCTCTTCCAGCGCGGAGATGAGGCGCTCGATGTCCATCATGCGGTCGCCGCACGAGATGATCGCCAGGAGGTTGCCGATGTCGCCGAACTCGATCTGGATGCCGTAGTCGTCGCGAAGGTGGTCGTAGACCTCGATCCCCGCCAAGCCGATGTCCCGCGTATGGACCGAAAGCTTCGTGCGGTCAAAGGCGTAGACCGTGTCGCCGTCCACCAGCTCGGGGCCAAAGGCGTAGTAGCCGCCAAGCGCATTGATCTCCTCGCGCGCATAGTCCGCGAAGTCCATCGTCTTCTGGTACATGGCATGTCCGCGAAAGAAGAGATTGCGGCGCGCGATGTCGAGGGAGGACAGCAGCAGGTAGGAGGCCGACGTGGACTGCGTGAGCGTGATGACCTGTCGCACATAGTCCGGATTCACCGGTCGCCGCGTCAGGAGAACCGAGCTCTGCGTCAGCGAGCCGCCCGTCTTGTGGATGGAGACCGCCGCCATGTCGCAGCCGGTCGCCATCGCCGAGATCGGCAGCTCGTCATGGAAGTAGAAGTGCGTGCCGTGCGCCTCGTCCGCGAGGACGCGCATCCCCGCCGCATGGGCGACCTTCACGATCTCGACCAGGTTCGAGCAGATGCCGTAGTAAGTCGGGTTGTTGACGAGAATCGCCTTCGCCGCCGGATGCGCGGCAATCGCCCGCTTCACGTCCGCCACGCTCATGCCAAGCGGGATGCCCAGCCGCTTGTCCGTGCCCGGGTTGATGTAGACGGGAATCGCGCCGCAGACGACCAGCGCATTGATGGCGCTGCGATGGACGTTGCGCGGCAGGATGATCTCGTCGCCGGACGAACAGGTGGACATGATCATCGCCTGGACGGCAGAGGTCGTGCCGTTCACCATGAAGAACGCGTCGTCCGCGCCAAACGCCTCGGCCGCCAGGCGCTGGGCCTCCTTGATGACCGAGACGGGATGCCCGAGATTGTCGAGCGGCTTCATGGAGTTGACGTCCATGGCCATCGCCCGCGCGCCCAGGCATTCCGTCAGCTCCGGATTCCCGCGACCGCTCTTGTGCGCCGGCACGTCGAAGTGGGCCAGCCGGTTAATGCGCTGCCGATCCAGGGCGTCCGCCAACGGCGTCAGGTTCTGATTCACGCCACCTTCTCCTCAACATGTCGGCCTGAAGAAAGCGGCAGACGGCCGGGGCGGCTCGTTGCCGCGCCGTCTTGCAACCGGCATTCCTGCACCCGCAGGTACGGTTCTTGCCATTTAATCTACCACCTTCTGAGGTCAGTGAACAACAGCCCGAATTCCATACTCCCGAGGAGCAGTTCAAGGGACGGGCGGAATTATAGCAAAAACTCCGCGTCCAAATCAATGGCAAGCGAAACGACGCCTTGTGCCGCCCGTCCCCCGTCAAGCGCTCACAACGTGTCAGGGCGAGGACCTGAGACATCTGAACGAGCACAGACAGGCTGCGGCGGATACCCAGAAATCGACTGCGCGCTCTGCCAGCGCCGCGACGGACGGTTCGGACGGATTCCTCAGGTGCGGTCAGGCGCACGGTAGCCGCACTTCGGGCAGACGCCGTCCTTGAGCGCGATGCCGCAGAGCGGACAGCGGTCAAGCGACAGGCGAGACGGGAACGACGCCGTCGCCGCGTTGACGCCGCTCGTGAAAGTGATCTTCACGATGTTGAGCTTGTCCTTCAGGAGCTCGTACACCATCTTGATGAATCCCTCGACGGTCATCGTCTCCTTCGTGACGACGAGCCGGCATTCGGGATAGGCAGTGCAGAGCTCCGTCTTGAACGCGGGCCCCTTCATCGTGTTCGTCGGCGTGCCGTTGCGGATGCCCTCCTGCTCGTAGACGGCGAGGACGGCCGGCAGAAGCGGATCGTCTTCGCGCAGGACGAGCGCATGGTCGAAGTTCTTGAGAACCTCCCAAGCCGTCTTCTGGATCTCGTTGCAGGGGAACACCATGTTGACGCCGGGATTGACCGAATCCTCGACCTCAATGGTCAGTCCGCCGGTGTGCCCGTGCAAGTATCGGGCCTCGCCCCTGAATCCGTAGAAGCGGTGGGCATACTGGATGTCGAGGTGCGCGACGGAGCGGATGGTGGTGCAGGTGCAGTTCTTGTTCGTGTTCATGTGCGTGTTCCTTTCTTGTTTGTGGTTGTGCCGAGAGAGACGTTCTCCCGACACCGCACAGAATACATTATTCCCCCCGCGCCTGTCCGTTGGAATTACAACCTCACGCATGGGCTTTTCGCCGACACATCGGCAGTCAATCACGACCACGCAGAGACATGTGCCACGAATTCCCCAACGCATCTACCAGACAAGAAAATCTTGGTCACGGCAGATGGCCCTCAAAAGACTTACTGCGAAGGCGAGACGGCCAAACTCTCCTTCGCATTCACCGAAATGTTCAATTATTCTGACGGCTACCTGTTCCTTGAACCGATTGACGGGCCGTCACGCGCGCTTGTCGATTGCCCTGTTGCGTTCACAAAAGGCATTAGGATTTCTGCCTATTCAGCCTCGGCGATGCCCACCTATCTCGCGTTGAGGGACGGCTGGCCGAATTGTGCGCTCTCGTACAAAGTCATCGTGCGCAGCACACCAGATCCGAACGACGATACGAACATCATCGCCGACTGGGATTCGGATGTCATTACGCTCAACGTGACAAACGCCGTTCCGTCCGTGCTCTCGGTCTCGATGATGGATGGCGCTTTCATATATGGGACGAGCGGAGGAATGGCACAGGCCGTCGTGGGCATACAGAACGTGTTCGAGGTTGAAGCCTACGATCCGAGCGACATCGACCTTGAAGACGATGGCTTCGAGACGATCGTCCGCTTCTATGAGAATGGCTCGGTCTCGAAGACCGTAACGCTGTATGGGAACCCATACGGACAGCAGATCCCACATGCATTCTCGGCAATCGGCAGGAACAAGATGACCGTTCAAGTCTACGACAAAGACATGTCGCCTGACGAAAGGCTTGCGGCGGACGAGAATCCCTTTACGGTCTTCGTCGAAACGCTGAACGCGCCGACCATCGCGCTGACTTCTCTCAACAACAGTGCCGTCTTCGACGAAACCGAGACAGGAAGTACACGAGGTCGCATCAACGTAGCCCTCACTGTACCGCCAACCATGCTGGGTGCGGGACGCCTTACCGTCCACCTTGACGTTGAGCGCGTGGGTACAGATGACGGCAACTACGCATTACCCGTCCTGAACACCACGGACTTGCAGTTCCAGAGCCCCGTCACGCAGCAAAGCGTCTTCTTCACTGCGCTTGACGGCACGCCACAGAGCGCAAGTGCGGGTTTCCGCCTCCGGGCGCGTGTGACAACGAACACGCCGTCGCTGGATGCGACGAAGACATTGGCTGAGTGCTACCAAGAGGGCACGTTCTCCTTCACGGTTCAGAATGTCGCGCCAGAGATCGGTACGGACGAAGCAACGCAGAGCATGATTCCCGCCACAATTGGCACGCCTTATTCGCTTGCCTGGACGGTAGACGATGTGGAGAACGACCAAAAAGCGATGAGTGTCTGTTGGGAGTACGAGGGAACCTCTGAAAAATCCACGATAGACGTGAGTGCCAGCAAACTCACAAAGGCGATCACGTTTACGACTGCGGGAGCGAAGCGCGTACGCCTCAGCGCATATGACAAGGATGGTGGCGCATGTGTTCGCGACTATTGCTTTTACGTCCATCCTGTTTCTGAAGTGGTGGATGTGGGCGACAGCAAAACGGTGACAGTTCCCGGCGACTGGCTTGGGCAGAAGACGGTGCGAACAGCGGCAGACGTGGCGGCGAACGGACGGAAAGTCTGGGAATGCTATCTGCTGGGGTGTGACCCAGAACAAGCAGACGACGACTTTCGCATCATCTCATTCGAGCTGAAAGACGGAAAGCCAATCTTCACGTTCAGCCACACGGAAGACGGCTCTGGCTCATCGCTCGCACCACGTATCCGCACACTGGGCAAGGCGCGGATTGAAGACGCGGACTGGTCGGAAGTACCCGACGGCAACGAATCAGCGTTCCGATTCTTCAAGGCCGAAGTCGTATTGCCTTAACGTTACCGTATCTCAGACACACGCTCTCACGCAGTGCGCGTCGTTCGAGAGATTTTCTCGGCCCGTTCCTGTATGAGCTGAAGGACAGATGCGCAGCCCTGCGGAAGTCCGAGCGCATGAACGGTTGCATCGCACACGCCTTTGCAAAGCGTCTGAAGACGCTTGAGGAGTTGCGGAAAACCAAGATGGAGTTCAGCGGACATCTTTTTCCAATGCCCATAGCAGATTGAGTCGATGGAGTCGCTGCCGCCGATCTTCATGGCCGGGCTTTTGGCGAGGGTCGGCCAGAAGACAGTCGACACAAGATCGTACCCCGGCGCCAACCGCCGCGCACCTGAACGGTAAAGCATCGAATAGTTCTTGCCGTGGGCGTCTGCATTCCCAATGACGGCATTGAACATCAGCAAGTCCACGAACGCCAACACATCAAGCGCAGGAGCCGTCGACCAGCCAGAGCGGATGAGGCGCACGACTTCGCGCACGAGGGGGCCTCCTTCCACTTGGTATTTCTGCTCGGGCGTTCGGCCAAGCGCCTGGCAAAAGTCTTCCTGATGAATGCGATGGACAAGTCCCGTCTTGGCATCTGTCACGCGATCATAGCGCTCGACAAGCAAACACGGGAAACGGCCAATCTGCAGGAATTGCGTTCTCGGAACAGCGAGCCCAAGATGCCGGGCCAACGTCATGCAACAGTGTTCGTTGAGCGCAATGCCCTTGAACCATTCGGACAGTTCGGGCTTGAGAATATGCGTGCTGGGTTCGTTTCCGACAGGCAACCCCATCTTCTCGCCCCGAACAATCACCGGCAGCTTGCTTTGCGCTCCAGCAAGGGACAGGCGAAGGCCACGCTCGCCAACCAGCAACGGACGAAGCGGGAGCGTCTCGATGAGGTCAGCGAGTTCGGACACAGTCTTTGGAACAAACCCGTTTGCACATTGGCTTGGCGTTGCGTTCTGCGGAAGAATTGTCAATGCGCCCGCACATTCACCACCAAGTGCCTCCAAAAAGGCGAAGTCATTTGTCTCGGCAATTCCAAGGTAAGAGGCAATTCGGCTTCTTTGAGATTCCTCAGGAAGAAGCCCCGCAAAGAACGGACGCAGTTCAGGGCCGCTGAACGGTTCCTCTCGAAGGGGGAGCGAGTGCGAGATGGGTTGCGCAACCGCAGAAGACAGATACCCCTTGTCATAGGTAAACTGCTCTGAACCGCTCACAAACTTGTCGTAGAATCCGACACGCGAAGTGCCCCAATAAACGTCAAGCGTCTTGGAAATGCTGTCCTTCATGATCAAAGCCGGGCGGTATCGTTTACGTCAAGCTGCATGCCTAATGCGGCCATGACTTGCAGCACTTTCCCGATCTGGCAGGTCGACTTTCCAGCTTCCAGATCGACAATAAACCGAAGCCCCGTTCCGGCGACAAAAGCCAGTGCTGGTTGCGTCAGCCCTTGTCTCCTGCGAGCTTCACGGATTTTCAGTCCTATTTCACCTGATGTCATATCAATTTCCCGAACGGTATAATAGCATAATCCCGACGGCCTTTCAACGGCGAAATTTCCCGAACGGGAAATTAGCCTCTCGCAAGGCAAGATCTCGGCAAGAAATTTACCGTTCGGGAAATTTTAAGCGGTCTGTCCGGAAGTCGTCTCTCGCCGCTCCCAGTCGCGGCGGTTGAGGCGCTCGCGAAGGTCTTTCCAGCCGGGGAGGCGTGCGTCCATCAGCGCATAGAACGCCGGGCCGTGTCCATGGACGGCGAAATGCGTCAGCTCGTGGACGACGACATACTCGACCAGTTCGCGCGGCGCGTGCGCCAGCGCCTCGTTGTAGGTGATGTACCGCTTGCTCCAATGGCAGCAGCCCCAGACGGACGTCACCTTGCGGATCCGCCACGTGACGTCGCGTTCGCCGAACCGCGCCGCCCACGTGGCGTTGAGTTCGTCCAGCCGCGCAGACAGGGCGGCGCGTTCCGCCTCCGTCACGGGTGCGCGCACGATCGGCGGACGCGCCAGCACCTCGCGGCGTGCCTTCAGGGCCCAGTCCCACTTCTCCTTCAGGAACGCCTCGCCTTGCGCGAGCGTCACGCCGCGATCCGGCAGGGAAAGGCGCAACGTGCCGTCCGAGGCGATGCGGAGGTTGATTCGCCGAATGCGCTTGCGGACGACCTCGACCGGCACGCCGTCGATCTCGTTCCGCCCGACGCACAGCATCTGCTCGGAGGGCCGCCTGTTCGATCGACAGCAGAACGCCCCCACGCAGTACCGAGTCATGTCTTCTGTCGTCATGGCTGAAGATTATACCACATTCGCGACCGACGCTGAAGCACGCGTCAGCGCGTCTCGTCCAGCGGCGCGGGTCGGCGCTCGCGGAACAGGAGCGAGGGATTCCCCTTCAGTTCGCCGGCGAGATCCCGAAGCGACGCGGCGGCTTCGGACAGGTTCTCCGCGACCTTCTCGACGTCGCCCTGGCAGGTCTCCATCATCGTCTGGACCGTCAGCATCGTCTTTGACATCGACGAGACGGACGCATTGACGTTGCTCCAGACCGAGCCGAGGTCCATCGTGTTGATCTGGTTCACGACGCGCGTCGCCGCATCGGAGAAGTTGTCCAGAAGGGAGATCTTCTGCGGCACGAACGGGTGACGAGGCTTCCATGCGAACGTCTCCGCCGGCGAGGAGCCCCTGTTGAGGTTGCACTCGATGCGGGAGAGCCCCGTGATGCCGCTCGCCGTGACGGACGCCCGAAGGCCGCGTTCCCTCACGAGATAGGCGATGGCGTCCGCAGCCCCAATGCCCTCGTCCTCGAAATAGCCGAGCTTTTTCGGATTGAGCGCCATCAGGATGTAGATGCGCAGGTTGTCCGCCCCCTTCGCCTCGTACTTGTTGCCGACGAAGTCGATCTCGCGCACCTCGCCGATCTTCACGCCCCGGAAGTTGACGGAGCTGCCGACGGAAAGGCCGCTCACTTCGCGGTCGTAGTAGGTCTCGACGAGGATCTCGTTTCGGCGTCCGCGAAGGCCGCCGAGATAGACGAGCGTGACGACCGTCGCCACCGTCGCGGCGAGGATCGCGAAACCGATGCGGGCGTAGCTCGCGTGATTGTCATTTGCCATGGTCTTCCCCCCTGTTGAAGAACTTGCGGACGAACGGGTCGTCCGACGTGTCCCGAAGCGTGCGCGGATCGCCGAGCGCAACCATCGCCTGGCGGGCCTTGTCGAACATCGCCGCACGGTCGCCGATCTTGAAGACGCTCGGCAGCTCGTGCGTGACGACGACGAACGTCATGCCCTTCTCCTTCCGCAGCCGCAGGATGAGGTCGTCGAGCGCGGCGGACGTGATCGGGTCGAGGCCCGCGCTCGGCTCGTCGAGAAAGACGACTTCCGGGTCGAGCGCCATCGCCCGCGCAATCGCGACGCGCTTGCGCATGCCGCCCGAGATCTCGCTCGGCATCTTGTCCGCCGCGTCTTCGAGCTCCACGTCCTTCAGCAGCTTCATGGCCCGATCTCGCCGCGCCGCTTTCGGAAGCCCCGAGAACTCGTCCAGCGGCAGCCGCACGTTCTCAAGGCAGGTCATCGAGCCGAAGAGCGCGCCGGACTGGTACATGACGCCGATCCTGCGGCAGAGTTCCGCGCGCGTCTGCACACTCCATTCGCGGCCCGCGACCGTCAGCCGCCCGCCCAGGACGGGGTTGAGTCCCGTCATGTGCTTCATGACCGTCGACTTGCCGCATCCCGATCCGCCGAGAAGGATGAAGATCTCGCCGCGCGCGACCTCAAACGAGATGTCGCGCAGGATCACCGCGCCGGGATAGCCGGCGTCGACATGCTCCAGGACAACGATGGATTCGCGCGGCATCGGTCGCCCCTATCTGGCCAGCTTGATCTCAATCGGGACGAAGAGATCCGGATTGAAGGCCCGCCGCCGGATCTTGTCCGCATACTCGTCCGAGTAATAGCGGTCGGTCGCCGTGCGGTCCCGGCGGCCGTTGTAGCGGCGGAGCGCCTGGTGCCAGCCGTCGAACGTCCCCTGAGGCCGTTCGGCTGCCGGACGCGCAGCGGACGAGAACCCCTTGCGCGCGAGATAGCGAATCGCCGCGCGGACATTCTGCTCCGCCGTGCCCTCGTTCCGCTTTTCGGGCTTCTTCAGCCCGACCAGCTCCTTTTCCGCACCCCAGTCGCCCGGCACGTTAACCTGCAGCGGATCGACCGACCAGGCCGCTTTCGAGCGTGGGCCGTTTCCGCCCGACTCCTCGATCATGTGCGACTTCACGAGCGCGGGCAGGAGGTCGGCAATCGCCTCGGCCTGCCTCGGCGTGCCGCCGCACCCCGCCGCCTTGTCCGCGTTGAACTCGTCCGTCAGGCGCGCGATCAGCCCGTCATGCTCCTGGTAGCGCGCGTCCTCGAATCCGCGAAAGATCGGCAGACCCGCCGCCCCCGACTCGCGGCGCGGACGCGGGCGCCGCTTCGCTTCCGACGGGAACCACTTCGCGATCCAGCGCTCGATCTCCCGGACGACCTTCATCTCCTCGTCCGTCACGAAGCGGCGATCGACGTAAAGCTCGCCCCAGTCGTTGAACGCCAGTTCGCCCAGCCCCGCCGTGTCGACGACATGCCGCTGGCCTTCGCTCGGCGGGATCTCCGCTATGCCCTTGCGCCGCAGTTCGTCCACGTGCGCCGCCTCGCGCGCAGTCGCCCGCGCAAAGACGTCCGCCGCATCAAGCGCCAGCGGCAGGATCTCCATCACGGCCCTCGGGTCGACGGCAAGGTGCGCCTCCGCCCCGCGCGGCGCGGCGGCCAGCACCGCCAGTCCAAGCAAGGCGCAAACCGTCACGGCCTTGACCTCACGCCAGCCTGGCGAGCTTCGCGGCGAGACCGATGTAGTTCGCGGGCGTCATCTTGAGGAGGCGGTCCCTGTCGGCCTCCGGCAGCGGCAGCGCCTTCACGAAGTCGCGCATGATCTCCGCCGTCACGCGGCGGCCGCGCGTCAGCTCCTTCAGCCGCTCGTAGGGACGGTCCATGCCGACCTTGCGCATCACGGTCTGGATCGGCTCGGCGAGGACTTCCCAGTTGTGGTCAAGGTCCTCCGCCAGGCGCGCCTCGTTGAGCTCCAGCTTGCCGAGGCCCTTCTGCGTCGAGCGGATGGCGATGAGCGTGTAGCCGAAGCCGACGCCCATGTTGCGGAGCGTCGTCGAGTCCGTGAGGTCGCGCTGCAGCCGCGAGATCGCGAGCTTGCGCGCCATGAAGCCGAGGACGGCGTTCGCGAGGCCGAGGTTGCCCTCCGAGTTCTCGAAGTCGATCGGGTTCACCTTGTGCGGCATCGTCGACGAGCCGATCTCGCCCTTGACCGTGCGCTGCCTGAAGTAGCCCATCGAGACGTACATCCAGACGTCGCGGTCGAAGTCGAGCAGCACCGAGTTCCAGCGCGCGAGCGCGTCGAAGAGCTCGGCGATGCCGTCGTGCGACTCGATCTGCGTCGTGAGGCGGTTCTGGCGGAGACCGAGCGAGCGGATCACCTTCGCGGACAGCTTCTCCCAGTCGACGTCCGGGTAGGCGGAGAGGTGCGCGTTGAAGTTGCCGACCGCGCCGTTCATCTTCGCGGGCATGACGAGCCGGTCGATCTCCGCCGCCTGGCGCTTCAGCCGCGCCGAGACGACCGCGAGCTCCTTGCCGACCGTCGTCGGCGAGGCGGGCTGGCCGTGCGTGTGCGCGAGCATCGGGACCTTCGCGGCCGCCTTCGCCATCTGCGCGATCGTCGCCGTCATCTCGTCCTGCGCCGCGCGGAGGATCCGCTGGCCGTCGCGCAGCATGAGCGCGTGGGACATGTTGTTGATGTCCTCCGACGTGCAGCCGAAGTGGATGAACTCCGTGCGCGTCTTGAGGGAGGATTTCGCGACCCGCTCCTTCAGGAAATACTCGACGGCCTTGACGTCGTGGTTCGTCGTCCGCTCGATCTCCTTCACGCGGCGGGCGTCGTCAAGCGAGAAGTCCGACGCGATCTTGCGGAGCGCCGCGCGCTCCTTCACGGACAGCGCCTTGCACTCCCCGATGCGCGCGTCGTCGCACAGGGCCTCCAGCCACGTGCATTCGACGAGCACGCGGCGCCTGATGAGGCCGTACTCGGAGAACACCTCCTGCAGTTCCGCACACTTGTTCGCATAGCGCCCGTCAATCGGGCTGATCGCCAGTAGGGTATCGAGATTCATGGTGTCGTATTATATCACAAACATTCACGAGTCGTTGTGCACGGGGTCGGCGCCGGTGTTGCGCAGGTGGCGCTCCAGCTTGCCGAGAAGCCACGTGAACGTCATCACGAGCGCGAGGTAGATCGCCGCGACCGTCAGGTACGGCGTGTAGACCGAATACGTCTGCGAGCGGATGATGTCGCCGCCCTTGGCGAGGTCGCAGAGCGCGATGTAGCCGACGATCGACGTGTCCTTCATCAGCACGATGAACTCGTTGCCGAGCGCGGGCAGCACGTTGCGGATCGCCTGCGGCAGGATGATCTTGAGCATCGTCTTCCAGTAGCCGAGGCCGAGCGCGCGCCCCGCCTCCATCTGGCCGGGGTCGATGGACATGATGCCCGCACGCAGGATCTCCGCCTGGTACGCGCCCGAGTTGATGCCGAAGGCGAGAATCGCGACAGCCACCTTGTCGAGCGACTTCAGGATGATGAAGTAGCAGATGAGAAGCTGCACCACCATCGGCGTGCCGCGGATGATCGTCAGGTAGACCTTCGCCAGCGCGTTGAGGACGGGGAAGCGCCCGTACTTGTCGTGCGACGAGCGGACGATCGCGACGAGGAAGCCGATCAAGAGGCCAAGCGCAATCGCCGTCAGCGCGACTTCCAGCGTGACGCCAAGCCCGTTCCACAGGTAGTGCCAGCGCCCGTTCTTGACGAAACAGAGCTGGAAGTCATCGATAAAGGACTGGATCATGCAACCTCTTCAGCGCGCGGCTCGTTCATTCGACCATTCTCGACCATTCGATCATTCGCCAATTCGACGATTCGATAATTCGACGATTCGACCATTCGCCAATTCGTTCATTCGACGATTCGATTATTCGACGATTCGGCAATTCGGCAATTCGATTATTCGACGATTCGATTATTTCTCTTTCAGCCGGTCTGCCTCGGCCGTGTAGTCGGCGACCCACTTCGCGAGCCGTCCGTCGGCCTTGGCTTCGGCGATCGTCTCGTCGATCGCCTTCAGCAGCTCCGGCTGGCCCTTGCGGATCGCGACGGCATATTCCTCGGACGTGATGAAGCCCGACAGCGCGAGGTCGGGCTCGCCCTTCACGCAGTTCTTCGCCGGGTCGATGTCCGCAATGACGACATCGACGCGTCCGGCCTTCAGCGCCGCGACGGCCGCCGCCGGCGAGTCGAAGCGCTCCGGCTGCTGCTTGAGCTCGTCCGTCACGAACGCCTCGCTCGTCGTGCCGCTCTGCACGCCGACCTTCTTGCCCTTCGCGTCCGCGCCCTTCGCGTACGGCGTCGCCTTCCGGTAGACGAACACGACGCCCGTCTTCACGTAGGGGATCGAGAAGTCGACGTTCTTCTTGCGGTCTTCCGTCACCGTGATGCCCGCCGCCGCGAGGTCCGCCTTGCCGGAGATGACCGTCGGGATGACGGAGTCGAAGTTCACCGACTCGACCGAGAACGCCCGGCCGAGCTTCGCCGCGACGGCCTTGCAGATCTCGACGTCGATGCCGACGATCTCCTGCCCGCGCAGGAACTCATACGGCGGGAACGTCGCCTCGGTGATCATCTTGAGCGTCTCGTCCTTCTTTGCACAGCCCGCGAGCAGCGCCGCCGCCGCGAATGCAACCATCAGTTTCTTCATTTTCGTTTCTCTCTTTCCCTGATTTCAGATCTCAGATCTCAAATTCAGCCATTCGATCCTTCAACCATTCGATTATTCGATTATTCGGCTATTCGATTATTCGGTCATTCGGTCATTCGATTATTCGACCATTCGATTATTCGATCATTCGATCATTCGATCATTCGGCTATTCGACCCCTTCCTCACTTCTTCAGCGCGTCCGCCTCTTTCGTGTACTGCGCGCGGATTGCCGCCATCTTGCCGCTCGCCTTGAGCTCGGCGATCGTCTCGTTGATCGCCTTCAGCAGCTCGGGGCGCCCCTTCCTGATCGCGATGGCGTACTCCTCCAGGTTGACCGGCGTCGGCGCGATCGCGAGCTCGGCCTCGCCCAGCACACAGTTCTTCGCCGGCTCCGCGTCCACCAGGACCGCGTCGCAACGGCCCGCCTTGAGCGCGGCGCACGCCTCGGCCGCCGAGCGGAAGCGCTCCGGCTCCTGCTTGAACTGCTCGATCACGATCGTCTCTGCGGTGTTGCCGCCCTGCACGCCGATGCGCTTGCCCTTGCAGTCCGCCGCCGTCAGGAGCGGCGCGGACTTCTTGTAGATGAGGACGATCTCCGTCTTCGCGTAGACGTCGGAGAAGTCGACGTTCTTCTTGCGGTCTTCCGTCACCGTGATGCCCGCCGCCGCGATGTCGGCCTTGCCGGACATGACCGAGGGGATGACCGAGTCGAAATCGACGTTCTCGACCGCGAACGTCTTGCCCATCTTCGCCGCGACGGCCTTGCAGATCTCGACGTCGATGCCGACGATCTCCTGTCCGCGCAGGAACTCGTAGGGCGGGAACGTCGCCTCGGTAATCATCTTGAGGGTGTTCGCGTCGTTCTTCGCGCAGCCGCAGAAGGTCGCCGCCGCCGCCAGCGCAATCATCAGTTTCTTCATTTTCGTTTTTCCCTTTCTTTCTTGTTTGATTTCAGATTTCAGATTTCAAATTCATTCAGCCATTCACTCGACCATTCAGTCATTCAATCATTCGACGATTCGATCATTCGATCATTCGATTATTCGATCATTCGATTATTCGGTTATTCGATTATTCGGTCATTCGGTCATTCAGTCCTTCGACCATTCGGTTATTCGACCATTCGACCATTCGATTATTCAGTTCTCATTCGCCTACTTCCCCTCGATCTGCCGCACCTTGTGGGAGATCGCGTCGGCCGCGCCGTCCGCCGGGCCCCTGAGGATGAGCTTGAGGAAGAAGAGCGTCGCGAGCATGAGGCAGACCGCAAGCGGCAGCGCGATCCACACCGAGCCGGCGAACGGCGCGGCGATGTAGGCGACGAACGAGACGGCCGCCACCGTGAGCGCATACGGCAGCTGCGTGTTCACGTGCACGATGTGGTTGCACTGCGCGCCCGCCGAGGCCATGATCGTCGTGTCGGAGATCGGCGAGCAGTGGTCGCCGCACACCGCGCCCGCCATGCAGGCCGAGACGGCGATGATCGTCATCGAGCTGCCGGGGATCGCCGCGAGGACGATCGGGATCAGGATGCCGAACGTGCCCCAGCTCGTGCCCGTCGAGAACGCGAGGATGACCGCGATCACGAAGATGATCGCCGGCAGGAAGTTGAAGAGGCCCGCCGCCGGCCCGTTGATGAGGTCGGAGATGAACACCTTCGCGCCGAGCGCGTCCGTCATGCCCTTCAGCGTCCACGCGCAGCAGAGGATCATGATCGCCGGCACCATCGCCTTGAAGCCCTCCGGGAAGCCGTCCATGCAGTCGCGGAACGAGATGACGCGGCGGCAGACGTAGAAGACGACCGCGAAGACGAGCGCGACGATCGAGCCGAGCGTGAGGCCGACCGAGGCGTCGGAGTTCGAGAACGCGACGACGAAGTTGCGGTGCGCCTCGCCCTCGGCGAAGAAGCCGCCCGAGTAGATCATGCCGACGACGCACGCGGCGATCAGCACGAGGACGGGGATCACGAGGTCGATGACACGGCCCCGGTCGTTCTTCGTGAGCACTTCCGTCGCCGTCTCCAGCGCGCCGAGGTCGGGCTTGCCGGCCGCGACGTCCGCCTCGTGGCGGCGCATCGGGCCGAAGTCGAACTTCATGAACGCGAGCGCGAACATCATGACGATCGTCAGGATCGCGTAGAAGTTGTAGGGGATCGCGGCGATGAAGAGCGAGAAGCCGCTTTCCGCGCCCGCGCCCTTCGCGAAGCCGGCGACGGCCGCCGCCCAGCTGGAGATCGGCGCGATGATGCAGATCGGCGCCGCCGTCGCGTCGATGAGGTACGAGAGCTTCGCGGCCGAGACCCTCTTCGCCTTCGTGACCGGGTGCATGACCGAGCCGACCGTCAGGCAGTTGAAGTAGTCATCGACGAAGATGAGCATGCCGAGGACGATCGTCGCGACCTGCGCGCCGACGCGGCTCTTGATGTGCGTCTGCGCCCAGCGGCCGAACGCCGCCGAGGCGCCGGTCTTGTTCATCATCGCGACGAGCGCGCCGAGGAGGACGAGGAAGATCAGGATGCCCACGTTGTAGGCGTCGGCGACCTTCGCGATGAAGCCGGCCTGCACGACGTGCGTAAGCGTCGTCTCGAACATCCCGGCGAACCCGTCGGCCTTCATCGCGTAGAGGACGCCGCCCGAGACGATGCCGAGGAAGAGCGACGAGTAGACCTCCTTCGTGACGAGCGCCAGCACGATCGCGAGGAGCGGCGGGAAGATCGCCCACCACGTGCCGAACAGCGGCTCGGCCTGGCGCACCGTCGCGAGCGCGGCGGCCTCGTGCGCCTTGAAGTCCTTGTCCGCCTGGACGTTGTCCGCATACGCCTCGACATAGGCTTTCGCGTCCTCGACCTTCGCGAGTTCGTAGGTCTTGGCGGAATCTCCTTCGCCGACGACTATCTTGTTTTCTTCGGCGGCCCAGAGGCCGCCGCACAGGGCGACGAGCGCCGCACAGCAGAGGAGTTTTCGTTTCATAAGTCCGTGTATTATAGCAAAAACGCGCGCGGGTGCGCGTGCGCCGGTCAGGAATGGTCCCCTCCGGACTTCTTCAGCTCGGCAATCTGGTCGCGCAGGTAGGCCGCGCGCTCGAACTCGAGGTTGTCCGCCGCCTGCAGCATGTCGCGGGTGAGCTCCTCAATGAGCTGCGGATCCGCCTTCCCGCCATCTCCGCCTTCCCGCCCGTCAACCTTTCCACCCTTCCGTCCTTCCGCCTTTCCACTCTTCCACCCTTCCACCTTTCCACTCTTCCACCCTTCCACCTTTCCACTCCTGTACACATACGCCGACTCGTTGATGGCGCGCTTGACGGAATGCGGCGTGATGTGATGCGCCGCGTTGTAGGCGATCTGCTTCTCGCGGTGCGCCTTCGTGATGCGCAGCAGCTCGCGGATCGCGTCCGTCTTGTGGTCGCAATAGAGGATGACGCGCCCCTTCTCGTGGCGCGCCGTGCGGCCCGCCGTCTGCACGAGCGAGGTCGTCGAGCGGAGAAAGCCCTCCTTGTCCGCGTCGAGGATCGCGACGAGCGCGACCTCCGGCAGGTCCAGCCCCTCGCGCAGGAGGTTGATGCCCACGAGGACGTCGAACTCGCCCTTGCGCAGGCGCTGGAGGATCGCGACGCGCTCGATCGCGTCGATGTCCGAATGCAGGTACTCGACGCGGACGCCCGCTTCGTGCAGGTAGTGCGTGAGGTCTTCGGACGAGCGCTTCGTGAGCGTCGTCACGAACACGCGGTCGCCGTCCTTCACGACGCGGTCGATCTCGGCCATGAGGTCGTCCACCTGGTTCTTGAGCGGACGAAGCTCGATGACCGGGTCGAGAAGCCCCGTCGGGCGGATCACCTGCTCCGCCACCGTCTGCGCCTCGGCATACTCGTAGTCGCCCGGCGTCGCCGAGCAGTAGACGACCTGCTTGACCTTCGCGTTGAACTCGTCGAACGTGAGCGGACGGTTGTCCTTCGCGCTCGGCAGGCGGAAGCCATAGTCGACGAGCTTCTGCTTGCGCGCCTGGTCGCCGTTGTACATCGCGCGGATCTGCGGCACCGAGACGTGGCTCTCGTCGATGATGGTCAGGAAGTCGTCCGGGAAATAGTCGATGAGGCATTCGCCCGCCGTCCCCGGCGCGCGTCCCGTGAGCGGACGCGAATAGTTCTCGATGCCGTTGCAGTATCCGAGCTCGCGCATCATCTCGATGTCGTACTCGGTGCGCTCCTTGAGGCGCTGCGCCTCCAGGAGCTTGCCCTTCGAGGCGAAGTACTTCAGACGGTCCGCGAGCTCCGCCTCGATGCGCGCGAACGCCGCCTCGAAGCGGTCCTTGCCCATCACGAACTGCTTCGCGGGCGTGACGACCGCCGCCGGCATCGACACGCCGCACGTGCCCGTGAGCGGGTCGAGCGCGCGGATCGAGTCCACCTCGTCGCCGAAGAACTCGACGCGCAGCGCCTTCGTCTCGTAGGCCGGGAAGACGTCGACGACATCGCCGCGCACGCGGAAGACGCCCGGCGCGAAGTCGTAGTCGTTGCGCACGTACTGCGCCTCGACGAGGCGGGCGATCAGTCCACTTCGTCCCTCCGCACTTCTTCCTTCTTCCTTCTTCCTTTTTCCTTCGACCTCGCCGCCGACCGTGATCCGCACGGCGAGGTCGCGGTACTCGTCGGACTCGCCGAGGCCGTAGATGCAGCTCACGGACGAGACGACGATCACGTCGCGGCGGGCGATGAGGGCGTTCGTCGCGGCGAGGCGGTAGCGCTCGATCTCCTCGTTGATCGCGGCGTCCTTCTCGATGTAGGTGTCCGTCTGCGGGATGTACGCCTCCGGCTGGTAGTAGTCGTAGTAGCTGATGAAGTACTCGACGGCGTTTTCGGGGAAGAACTCCTTCAGCTCGGCGAAGAGCTGGGCGGCGAGCGTCTTGTTGTGCGAGAGGATGAGGGTCGGGCGTCCCCACCGCTGGATCAGGTTCGCCATCGTGAACGTCTTGCCCGACCCGGTCACGCCCCGCAGGACGAGCCGGTCGTCGCCGCGCTTCAGCCCGTCCAGAAGCGCCTGGATCGCCTCCGGCTGGTCACCCGTCGGCCTGAACTTCGACTTGAGTCTGAAAATGCTGTCCATGTCGCCTGTCGCCGCGCATTCCGGTTTCGGAAAACACGCTCCCCTCACGAATCGTTTGGGGCAGATTATACCAAAAACAGGCCCGCCACGACGAAAGACGCCGACGGCGGGCTTTCCCGCTTTCCTTGCCAGGATCAAACGGGCGCCTAAGAATTCCGCACCTGATTCCCATTTCTTGGCGCAAACGCACCTACGCCCGTATGAGCAGCCGAGCCAACCGCCTTCACTTTAGCGCGAGACCGGCCCTGAACGCCGCGCCGACGGCTTCGCCAAGCCTGTGGTAGACATGGTTGACCGGATCGAACGTAATCGGCGCGAGCCGCGCGACGTCGATCTTGCCGTCCGGCGTCAAGACGGACGCATCAATTCCGACGTTGACGATCTTGCCGACCATCCGGCAGTCGGACTTGTCGTAGCTCACGAGTTCGCATTCCAGCACCATCGGCAGGTCTTCGATCACGGGCGCGTCGACGAACGCGCTCTTCGCCAGCGTCCACCCCGTCTTCGCCAGCTTGTCGGGCGTGCCGTTCGCCGAGACGCAGCCCACGTAGTCGCACGCGACGAGGTTCTTCACGTCCGCGACATGCACCGTGAATGCCTTGCGCGCAAGCACGTTCGCCGTCGTCCTGTGCGAATCGTCCACGCAGATCGAGATGCGGTCTTCGAGCGAGATGCCGCCCCACGCCGCGTTCATCGCATCCGCGTTCCCGTTCTCGTCATACGAGCCGATGATCAGCACCGGCATTGGATAAAGCCACGCCTTGGGTCCAAAGTTCTTCTTCATCTTGTCGCCTCCTGGTTGTCTGCTGCCGCGCACGTTCCGTTTCAGGAAACGCGCCCTCTCGCCACGAATCATTCGAGACGAATTATACCAAAAACGGGCTCGTCGCGACGGGCCATGCCGACGACGAGCCTTGCAACTGCATGTCGGACGACTTCATTACTGTTTCAACGCAGAAATCGGCACGACATGAACGCCATCAGGCCTCGTGTACGCATGAAGCCCACCGGTGATGACCACGAGGAGGTCGGGCGCGCGTAAGGGGCATTGCCTTTCGGACACATTGTATTCCTCGATGAGTCGGCAGACCTTCCTGAGATGCGCCGCGCCGTCTTCGATCTCATTCGACCCAAGCTTGACCTCGATCAAGGCATACCGGCCATCTTGAAGATGGAGCACGGCATCCGCCTCAAGGCCGTAGCGATCCCGATAATAGGACAGCCGCCCACCCAGTTCACGTGAGTAGACACGAAGATCCCGCAAAACGAGACTCTCGAACAGGAATCCAAAAGTCTTGAAATCCGTTCGGAAATACTCTGGGCCAACCCCCAGCGCCGCCACCGCGACCGAGGGATCGGAAAAACCCCTTTTCTTTGAGGCCCGAATGTCCGTTGCGTTTCGTATCGCCGGACACCAGGCATCAACATCTTCGATGACAAAAAGCTTTCGCAGCGCCGACAGGTACGAGTCGACCGTTGGCATCGACACCTCACGAACGGACATCAGATCCTTGCGAATGCTCGCCTTCGTCGCCAATGTCGACACGTTCCGCGCATATGAACGAAGCAGTTGCGCAGCCAAAACCGGATCGCGGTCCACCTCGTCGACGCGCGAGATGTCTGACTCGACAAGATTGTTGAAGTAATCCCTGGCGACAAACAGCTTGGCATCATCGCCCTTCACGTCCAACGCCGACGGCCACCCGCCTCGGCAGACAGCAAAGACCAACTCCTCTATGGTCAAGCGTCCCTTTGCGCCATCAACAGGCTTCAACGGTGCGGAAAACAACTCTCGCAGAGAAATCTCGCCGGACGACTCTCCCGACTCCCAAAGGCTCATCGTGTCCATTCCCAAACGAGAGATGCGACCGATTCCCGTATGTTTGATCTTGGCCTCGTCCACCACCACGGAACCCGTCAGCAAATACAGTCCCTTCTCGCGCCGACGGTCTACGGACACGCGGACTGCGTCCCACAGCACGGGAGCCAACTGCCACTCGTCTATCAAACGAGGGTTAGCGCCCTCAAGCAACATGGACGGCCTTGTCGCAGCCAATTTGAGATACCCCTCCTGAAGGTCGGGATCCTGCATCTCAATGACGCTCTTCGCCTTTTGCTTGGCCGTCGTCGTCTTGCCGCACCATTTCGGGCCGACAATGACAGTCGCGCCAACAGCGCGCAACCGAACGTCCAGAATCGAATCGACTATCCGGGGAAGATATTTCATAGTGTTCCTTGTTTAGGGGAACATTATACCACGTTTTGCATTTTTGGTGTTTATCGTTTTGTATTTTTGGGACGCCTCGGGTGCACCGAGATATTTATGCGGCCACCCCACATTTCCCGCTTGATTTTCGCATACGCATATATTATAATATACGCATGCAAAATAAACCATCGAAAAAGAGCCGTCCCCGCGCCGAAATCCTCGCCGAGATCGCCGCGCTCCCGCCCTCCGTCCAGGGCACGATCTCGTCCTACAGGTGCCCCAGGAAGAACGGGCCGCCCGCCGTCTACCACAACCTCCAGTACACGCGCGGAGGGAGGAACCACTCGTTCTCCATTCCCGTGGACAAGGTCTCCGAGTTCAAGGCCGCCGCCGCCGCGGGC
>CAKUGW010000007.1 GCA_934654805.1 uncultured Kiritimatiellota bacterium | reverse complement strand
CGGGAAATCCGCACGTCCGGTTTGATGAGGGGGAAGTCGCATCGGCGAAGCCGAGGCGTGGGTCTCTACTCTACATACAATCCACGTAACTTCAAATGAAAGTCGATTTTACAAGATGAAACGAATCTGGCTTGTTGCGCTGTTGATGGCCGTCCTTTCCGTCGTCGCCGAGGCAGATGGGGCCTGTCCCCAAGGTGGGAGGGGGCCTGTCCCCAAGCCCTTTCGACCCGGCGAGTGTGTCGTCTTTCTCGGAGACTCGATCACCAAGAGCGGCAAGTACCTCTACTTCCTCCAGCTGTTTCAGGAGCTGCGCCATCCGGGGTCCGGCGTCACGCTGCTCAACGCCGGCATCAGCGGCGACCGGACGGACAGCGGACGCGAGCGGCTCGACTGGGACGTGCTGCCGATGAAGCCGGATCGCGTCATCGTGATGTTCGGCATGAACGACGCGAAACTCGTCCTGTGGGAGAGCGCGACGCCGGACGCGACGAACGAGGCGGCGCGCGCGACGGCCGTTTCGGACTTTCGCCGCGAGCTGAACAAGCTTGCAGACAGCCTGACGGCGGCGGGCGTTCGCTACGACCTCGCCACGCCGCCGCCCTATGACCAGTATGATACGGAATCGAAAGCGGCGTGCCGGGCGAACGGCAACGAGCCGGGGCTCGCGCGTCTGGCGGAAGTCGTCCGAACCGTTGCGGCCGAGCGCGGCGTGGGACTGATCGAGGTTCACCGTCCGCTGACGGACATCCTGAAGCGGCATCCCGAAATCGGCTTCCTGCGCGGCGACCGCGTCCATCCGTGGTGGGAGGGGCATCTGCTGCTTGCCGTGCAGTTCCTCGAAGCTCTCGGCGAATCGGGCGAGGTCGGGCGGATCGACCTCACGGCCCGCGCGGCGCAGAAGGGATTTCGGTACGAGCCGAAGAAACTGCCGTTCCCGCGGCTGGACGTCTTCTGGCGCGACACGGAGAAGAAGGTTGAGGCGGCCTGTCCGTTCGCGGCGCGCTTCAACCGGGAGGTCCTGACGGTGAAGGGTCTGCCGAAAGGACGCTATGCGGTGCTGGCGGACGGCACGCCGTTTGCCGAATTCGAGGCGGCAGAACTGGCCACGGGCGTGGATATCGCGACACGGGACACACCCTCCCAGCGACAGGCGCAGGTTGCCGCGCGGACGATGATCGAGCTCATGAATCTCGAAACGGCCTTCCGGGACGTGGCCTACATGGAACGCACGGAGCGGTGCGTGAAAGACCTCGACAAGTGGCTGAAGTCGCTCGAAAAGAATCCGCACCACACGTATTACGCGAATTGCGTCAAGTCCTACCGCGAACAGAAGGCGAAGTCCGCCGAGATCTGTGCGCAGGCGAAGGTGCTGCGGGCGCGAATGGCCGAGGAGGCGCGGGCGCAGCCGTGGACGCTTGCCGTGCGGCGGCTGACGGACGGTGAGCAGATCAGGTGAAACGAAAAGGAGCGCAAGTCAAATGAAGCTGTTGACGATTGGCGGAGCGGCGGTCTTTGCGGCCGTGTCGGCGGGAGCGGAACCGACGGAATACGTCGTGCCGGACTACGAACGATGGCCCGATTTCACCGACATCCATACGCAGGTGTCGAACGCGCTCGCGCGCTGCAAGAGCGGAGACGTCGTGACGATCCGGGCGGGCGAATGGCAGCTGCCGGATGACGCGCTGACGGCTTTCGGCAGCGAGAAAATCGGCGCGTGGATGCCGCCCAACTACTATTCGGGCGGCGTCACGCTGCGCGGCGATCCGAACGCGGGACGCGACAAGGTCGTCCTGCGCGGCGGCGCGAACCATGCGGTCGTCTACGCGCGCAACCGGGCGATGCGTCTGGAGGGCCTGACCTTTGCGGACTGCACGAACGCGCGCGGCCGTGCGGTCGAGGGCTATCAGGACAACACGAAGACGTGGTCGGCGCTCGTCATTTCCAATTGCGTGTTCAGGGGCACGGAACCGAACGGCGGCGCGGGCGTCCGGTACGCGACGGTCGTGGACTGCGTCTTCACGAACTGCTTCGCGAGCTCGGGCGGCGGCGCGGCGGACTGCCGCGTCTTCGGCAGCGCGTTCGCGGCGAACGTGGCGCAGTATTATGGCGGCGCCGCGTCGGGATGTCCGATGGTCAGCAACTGCACGTTTGCCGCGAACAGCGTGACAGGCAGCGTCGGCGACGGCGGCGCACTGAACGGCTGCGGCACGGTCATCGACTGCCATTTCGAGGGAAACTATGCCGTGCGCTGGGGTGGCGCGCTGAACAGCTGCGCGGACGTGCGGGACTGCACGTTCGGGACAGGCAACCGCGTCGGAGGCGTCGTCAGCCAGAGTTCGGGTGCGATCGGTGCCGCCTGCAATTTCACGCGCTGCACGTTCGCGGGAAGGCAGGGCAACGAGGCCGGGTCCTACACGGCCTGCGTCTTCTCGAACATGACGGTTGCCCCGGTCGCCTGCCGGACGAACGGAAGCGTCGCGCTGACGAACTGCCTGTTCGCGGCGAACGCGCTGCCCGCCGGCTCCTACGCCTTCGTCAGGGGCGGACTGCTCGAGTCCAGCCCCTGCACGGCCGTCAACTGCACGTTCGTCGCAAACGACCTGAAGGACGCCAGCCTCCTGAACGCGAAGTTCGCCGAGGTGAAGAACTGCCTCTTCTTCGGCAACACGCGGACGGTCAGCGGCAAGACCGTGCGGGACGACGTGAACGTCTCTGTGACGGCGGACGGCAAGGTCACGCTCACACACAACGGCTATGGCGAAACCTATGGCGCGTTCGCCTATGACGGTGAAGGGAACTTCGTCTGCACGACGCCGCGCTTCATGAAGGACCGCGATCCGTCGGAGCCGTATTGGTCTCTTCGGTGCACGCGTGCGAACCGAAGCCTGCGCGAGGACGGGCTGGTCGAGGACTGGATGGTGACGGCAACGGACCTGGCGGGGCTGCCGCGCCTCCGGGATGGAAAGGTCGGCGTCGGGTGCTACGCCTGCTGGCAGAGGGAAAGGGGCGCGCTGCTGCTTTTCCGCTGAACGCGAGACTTGAAATCTGAGGAGAAAAGAAAGGACAGGGAAAATGAGGCCACTGGTTTTTGCGACGTTGGCAATCGTTGCGATGGGGACTGCATACGGCGAGGGCGCGGCCGCCGTTTACGAAGTCGGGCCGAAGCGTCCGCTGAAGACACTGGCCGCTGCGCGCGACCGCGTGCGCGACGACCGCCGCGCGGGCAGGCTCGCGGCGGATGCACGGGCGATCGTGTACGTGGACAGGGGCATCTACCCCCTGCCGAAGGGCCTCGTGTTCGGAAAGGAGGACGGACGGGCCACATGGGTCGCGCGCGAACCGCGTTGCGCACGGCTGGTCGGCGGCACGATCCTGAAGGCATCGGACTTTGCCGCGATCACGGACGCGAAGATCCAGAAGCGGCTCGATCCGTCCGTACGCGAGAAGGTCATCGTCTGTGACCTCGCGAAGAAGGGCGTGGTGCCGCTCGAACCGTTTGCCGACCAGTTTCGCGGGCTGCCGGGGCCGTTCCTCTACATGAATGGCGAGGAGCTGACTCTCGCGCGCTGGCCGAACGAGAACGCGGCCGACCGCAAGCTGGAGTGGACGTCGTTCACGAACGTGACGGATCACGGCTGGGCGGAGAAGGACAGCGCGGATCCGGCGCGGCGGGTCGAGCATCCGGGCGCATTCGTCTACGACGCGAGCGGCCGCTTCGCGCGCTGGAACCTGAAGGAGGGAGTCTGGCTGAACGGCTACTGGTGCCACGACTGGTATGACTGCGCGGTGCGGATCGGGTCGTTCGACGTGAGGACGAAGGAAGTCCGCCTCGCCGCGAAAGTGCCGTACAACATTGCGGGCGGCACGCTCGGCCATAAGGAGCGGCGCTTCTACGCCTTCAACCTGATCGAGGAACTCGACCAGCCGGGCGAATACTTCCTCGACCGAAAGGGACGCAAGCTGTACCTCTATCCGAAAGGGGACCCGGCGCGTGCGGAAATCGTCCTCGCGACGCAGGAGAATCCCGTGGTGCAGATGCTGAAGCTGAAGGACTTCACGTTTCGCGGCTTTGACGTCAAGGGGTCTCAGAAGACGGGCGTGGACGTGAAGGACTGCGAAGGCGTGACGCTGGACGGCTGCCGCGTGACGTGCGTCGGCGGGTCAGGCGTCTCGGCCAACGGCACGCGGCTCAAGGTCACGAACTGCGAAATCGCCAATGTCGGCGAGGCGGGCGTCTTCATGGGCGGCGGCGACGTGAAGAACCTGATTTCGGGCGAGAACCTTGTCGAGAACTGCCACATCCACCACTTCGCCCAGCACGTGCGGACGTATCGCGCGGGCGTGATGATCCCGTGGAGCGCCGGGGCGGTCGTTCGGCGCAACGAGATCCACGACGCGCCGCATGTCGCGATTCTCTACGGAGGCGTGGACAATGTCTTCGAATACAACGAGATCTACCGGTGCGTGTACGAGACGGCGGATTCGGGCGTGTTCTACACGGGACGCAGCTGGATCTCGCAGGGCAACGCCGTACGCTACAACTACATCCACGACTGCGGGCCGAAGAACGATCCCGGGCATACGACGGGCGTCTACTTCGACGACGTGGACTGCGGCGATGAGGTGTTCGGCAACGTCTTCCAGAACATGGGGCGCGGCGTGTTCATCGGCGGCGGACGCGACCACCCGATCCTCAACAACGTCTTCTGGAACTGCGCGGAGGCCGTGTTCATGGACAACCGGGGCATGACCTGGAAGCAGTGGAACACGCCCTCCGGCAACTGGGACTTCGAGGCGCAGGGCGAGCGCATGGACTACAGGAATCCGCCGTGGAGCGTCCGCTTTCCGAACCTCGCGAAGACGATGCAGGACTTCCCGCGCGAGCCGCTACACAACCCGATTCAGCGCAACGTCATCGTGAACTCCATTCTCAACGACATCGCCATCCTGCCGCGCATGACGAACATCGTCGACCGGCTGGCGCCGATTTCCGACAACCTTGTCATCCATGAGGTCATTCGCGGTCGCCCGTGGCCGTGGAAGGCGCGCGTCAATCCGTGGCGGATCGAGTGCGGCACGCCAATCGCGGCCAACGGCGTGAAGTCGGCCGACCTGGGTTTCTCGGATCCCGACAACGGCGATTTCACGCTTCGGAAGGATGCGGCAGTCCTGAAGCTCGTTCCGGGCTTCGTGGCGATTCCGTTCGAGAAGATCGGGAGAGACCGGTGATCACTCGGCGCGACTGGCTGGGGGCGTGCGCGGCGGGGGCTCTCGCGTCTCGTGCGCATGGTGCAGGCGGCGCGCTCCCCGCATGGGCGCAGCGGGCGATTGACGAGGCGCGGGAACGCATCGAGAAGTGGAAAGACGGACAGGACATTTCGCTGTTCGTGACGATTACCGACGTCCATTCGCGTGTGCCGGACGTGACGGATCCGATCGACTGGTCGGATCCGAAGAGCCACATCCTCATCGCGCAGGAAGCGGTGCGGCAACTGGGGGCCGACGCCCTCGTCGATCTCGGCGACGCCGATTTCCAGTACGTTTGGGATCATCCGAACGTCACGCCGCCAGCGGACGAAGCGGACGCGCTCATCCGTCGGCGCATCGCCGCGCAGTTTCGGCTTTACCGCGAATTTGAGCGGCCCGTCTACTTCTGCCGTGGCAACCACGACCGAGGACGGACGCACCGGGAGTTCTCGACGGACGCATTCGGTTTGTTCAATGCGCTCGCCGCCGCGCATGGACACGTCGCCGTACTCGGCGGCGAGGGGAACTACGGCTATTTTGACGTCCCCGGCAAGAACATTCGCCTGTTCTTTCTCGACTCGTGCGAGAAGGTCGATTACGGCTTCACGTCGGAACAGCTCGCCTTTGTCGCGAAAGGGCTTGAGACGTTGCCGGATGACGGGCGCGCGGTCGTCATGCAGCACTATTGCATCGCGGAATCGATTGGTCGGTGGATGCGGCCGGGGCAGCCACTCACGCACGCGAAGCGGGTACGTGGCTTCGGAGGCGAGACGCTGCACGCGATCTTTTCCGCGTTCGTCCATTCGGAGGCGGGAACGCGCGACGGCGTCTCCTGGAACTTTACGGGAAAGCCCCAGCGGCGGCTGGCCGCGTGTTTCTGCGGCGATTCGCACTTTGACAGCCACGGCGTCCTGGACGACGTGAACTACGTCGTCTCGCAGGGGTATGGCCCGTGCCATCCGCTGCTGCTCGCGCCTGGCACGACGTTCGTTTGGAAGTCGGATCGGACGAAACACCCGATGATTGATGTCTTGGGCGTCAAGCGCCTTTACGAGAACATCGGCTTGGCGCGTGTCTTCCGCGTCGGTGACGGCGGCGCGGCGCATGACCGCGAATGGTGTTTCTGACGCGCGGCGGACGAGTTATGGTATAATGGCCCGCTGTCATGACACGAATTTCAAACGGAACGACTGTCGACGGCGCGGGGAAGCCCGCGTTCGCCTTTCAGGAGAGGGCATAGATGAAAAGCGTCTTCGCCCTTTGCCTGACTTTGTTGGCGGGCTGCGCCGTCGAGCGGCGGTTTGCGGTCGTGCCCGAACGGAACCAGGTGCTGCACGCCGAAAGCGGCGACCGCTTCCTCTTCGACCTTGAAGAGAACGTGACGACGGGCTACTCGTGGCGCGCGACGTGCGACGATGCGGACGTGGACGTCTCGATCAAGCACGTCGCCGGCGTGTCGGATGACGGGCGCGTGGGCGTGCCCGGCACGGCCGAAGTCCAGATCCGCGTCCATCGCGGCTACGACGGGCCATCGAAGATCCGCTTCCAGTACAGGCGCGACTGGGAGCCGAAGCCGACCAGGGAATTCACCATCACCCTCTACAAGCGCACGGGTGACCGGGCGTTCTGGAAATGACAGGAAGGACATCCACATGAAGAAGAAGCTGTTTGTCGCGACGCACAACGCGCACAAGATCCGCGAGATCGCGGCCATCCTGCCGGACTGCGAGATCCATGCGGACGATCCGGCGGGCGTCGAGGAGAACGCGCCCGATTTCGTCGGCAACGCGCTCATCAAGGTGCGCGCGATTGCCGCGCGCCATCGCGGCGACTGGTGCCTTGCGGACGATTCGGGGCTGGAGGTCGCCGCGCTCGGCGGCGCGCCGGGCGTCCGCAGCGCGCGCTACGCGGGCGAGCCGTCGAACACGCAGGCGAACAATGCGCGGCTGCTGAAGAACCTCGCGGGCGTCACCGACCGCCGCGCGAACTTCACGTGCGCGATTGCGCTCGTCGCGCCGGACGGCACGGAGCATACGGTCGAGGGCAAGTGCTTCGGCACGATCGCCGAGCGGCCGTCGGGCGTGGACGGGTTCGGCTACGATCCGCTCTTCGTGCCGGACGGCCAGGCGAAGTCGTTCGCCGAGCTCTCGGCGGACGAGAAGAACGCGATCTCGCATCGCGGCCGCGCCCTCGCGGCCGTTCAGGTGTCGCTTCCGGAACTAAACGCAAAAGTCCAGAGGTAAACGCAAGTTTTGTGCGGTGGTTTTGCGTCGATAATTTGCAGTGATGGCGGGCATCCTGCGTTTTGTAGTAAAATCTCATCGCCCATGGCGGCGCTCGTTTGCCGCCGTGGGAGGCGAACGTGTCAGGCCCGCCCCGAAAAGGGCCAGTGGCCGAGAAACGGAATGGCGCTCCGTCAGGTGCCGATGTGGGATTCGCCCGTCATCGTCGCGCCGCGCGCGGCGATCCCGCTTCAGGCGAAGTGACGCGCGGTTTGGTCGCGGTTGCCTAAAAAGTGATTTTTTTCTGAGAATGGTCATGCTTGGCGCGGCGGAGTTTTGGTATCATACGCATCGATGATGGAGAAGCAGGAATTCGAGCGCGTGGGGCGTAGGGTCCTCATGAGGCGCGGCAGGGGCCGCGCAGGCGCGTTAATGAGTTTTTGTTCAATGAAAGGAATGTTGACATGACAACAGGAACACGTTCACAAAATTCGTTCAGCTTGATGGCTCGCGCAAAGCCGCAGGGTGCGCAGAGAAGGAGATGCTCGGCGCTCGGCGTGGCCGTCGGGGTGGCGGCGCTGTGCGGCGCGGCGTGGGCGGCGGAACTCGGCAACGTCGCACCGGAATTCTCGGCGGCGGGGCGCGCCGATAACCCCGAGGTGAAGGCCGCGAAGGAGCGGTTCTTCAAGTGGGGCTGGGGGCTGTTCGTCCACTACGGGCTCTATTCCGCGAAGGGCGAGGGCGAATGGCTGATGCACGACGAGCGCATCGACCCCAAAGCCTACTACGCCGAGCTTCTGCCGCGCTTCAAGCCGAAGGCCGGCTGCATCGACGAGTGGATTGCGCTTGCGAAGGACGCGGGCATGAAGTACGTCGTCCTCACGACGCGGCATCACGAGGGCTATTGGCTGGGCGACGGGTTCATCCGCGAATACACGTCGAAGGTGCGCGCGGCGGGCCTTGGCGTCGGGGTCTACTACTCGGTCGCCGACTGGAGCGATCCCGACTATCGCGGCGGTCCCGGCGATCAGGTCGCGTGGAAGCGGTTCGTCGCCAAGGCGCACGCCCAGCTGCGCCACCTCATGACCGACTTCGGCGAGATCCAGTACCTGTTCTACGACGGATGTCCGCCGCCGACGGCCTGGGACGGCTACGCGATCAACGCGGAGCTCCGCCGTCTGCAGCCGGGGCTGCTCATCACGCGCTGCCGCGACGACGACGTCAAGAGCTGCGAGCAGAATTCGGCGGGCGGCGACGGGCTCTGGGAGTCCTGCTACACGCTGAACGGCTCGTGGGCCTACAACAAGCATGACGGCGGCTGGAAGACGCCGAAGGACGTCGTCTCCATGCTCATCTCCATCCGCGCGCGCGGCGGCACGATGCTCCTGAACGTCGGCCCGATGGGCGACGGCACGGTGCAGCGGGAGGCGCAGGACCGCATCCGCGCCGTCGGCAAGTGGGTGAAGGCGAACGCGGCGGCGTTCTACGACGTGAAGAAGGACCCGTTCGACGGCGCGTGCTACGAGTGGATGACGGCAAGCGGAACCGATCCGCAGACGGCGTACTTCCAGTTCATCCGCTCGTGGAACGAGCGCCGCTACCTCGTGGGCATCTCCAACCGGGTGACGCGCATCTGGTTCGTGGACACGAACGAGGACCTCGCCTTCACGCAGGATCCCGTGACGCGCATCGTCGCGATCAAGGGGCATCCGTTTGCGCCGAAGGAGGCGATGCCCCGTCTCGCGGGCGTGACGTTCGAGGGCGCGCCCGTGCCCGTCTACGACACGTGCTGGGCGCGGTGTTCGCCGAAGCTTTCGGGACTCTACGAGAAGGTCGCCGCGACGCGGACGAACGCCGTGCGCGACACGTGGCACGGCTTCAGCCGCGTCCGCTTCGACTTCTTGGGCCACGCCGCGTGGATCGTCGAGCCGAAGGTCGGCCCGGCGCTGGGCGTGCCGTGGACGTGGACGATGCAGTGGGCGGACGCCTTTGTCGACCGGCAGGGGTGTCTCGACCTCCTGAAGCGCGGCTGGCGGCACGTGACGATCGACGTCTTCGCCGAGCGCATGAACGACGAGGGCCTGAAGGTCTGCCGCGCGTTCCAGAAGTATCTCGTCGAGGAACTCGGCTTCGCGCCGCAGGCCAACCTGATCGGCATGAGCTGGGGCGGCTTCTTCTCGGTGCGCTACGCGAACGCCTATCCGGACAGCGTGCGCCGCATCTATCTTGACGCGCCGCTCCTCAACTTCGAGGGGTTTGCGAATCCCGACTACGGGCGCGTCGGCCCGTGGGCGGACATGCGTCCGGCGGACGGCAACTGGACGGACGATCCGCGCATGCCCGTCAACATGGCCGGGACGCTCGCGCGGGCGGGCATCCCGATCCTCCTCCTGTACGGCGGGCAGGACCAGGTCGTGCCGCCCGCGCTCAACTGCGAGCTTTTCGCGAGCCGCTTCCGCGCGGCGGGCGGCGACATCCGCGTCACGCGGCGCGGACTCTTCGGCCACCATCCGCACGGCGTCGACCCGGACAAGACCGACCTTGTCGCCGATTTCTTCTTCCGCGAGAAGCTTCAACAGCACTAAACAAAAGAGAGAGTAAACCATGAACATGAAGACAGCGAAACAGATCGCCTGGGCGGCTTGCCTGTCGGCCATTGGGTCGGCCCCCGCTCTGGCGCAGGTCTACTACGTCTCGCCCGACGGCTGGCAGCCAGTTCGTCACGAACTGCGTCTTCGCGAACTGCGTGAACGTGCAGAGTCCGGGCGGCGGCCTCTGCGTCGCGCCCGGCTCGACGGTCGTGGACTGCCTCTTCACGAACAACCTCACGTGCGCGGACGTGCCGCGCCAGAACTCGTCCGGCTATCAGGGCTGGTGCACGTCGATGATCATCGTCCCTGAAGACGAGGCCGCCGCGCTCCAGTGCATGACGGCGATGATGGACTTCGCCACGGGCTTCGAGCTCTACTGCAAGTGCCAGCATGGGCTGCGCGGCTCCGTCCCCAGCTTGCAGGGCGTCGCGATGACGGCGCTTTCGGGACAGGTGCTCAACCACGCGAAGACGCATCCGCGTCTCGTCGACCTGCCGACCCTTGAGGCCGCCGCGCTCGTCTTCGACCGTCCGTCCGAGCCGGAACGGCACGTCCTGGCCGCGTTCGCCGACAAGCCGATGCGCCTGACGTTCCGCGTCCCGCCGCACGCGCGCTTCAAGACGATGGATCTCTACGGCAACTTCGGGCGGACGGCGGCAGACGGGCACGGCGTCCTGACGCTCGACCTGAAGGCGATGGCCCTCCACGGCACGGTCGACAACATGGCGCGCGTGGAAGACTGGGGAAGGTACGAGCTGGCGCCGCCGCAGTGACCCGATCCGTGGGAATCGAGTCCCGGGCGATTCAGCGAGCTCTGGAGAATCCGATCGCAAAGCTCATCGTCGCCGGCAAATACTTGCCGGGCACGCACATAAAGGTCACCGGCAAAGACGGGCGGATCGTCCTCTGACGACGACAGGATTGATCTCCGTGGAGGGCACTACTCATTTGAGTAGTGGACCTTGGCGCGACGTGCGTGTTATACTATTGGCGGAATGATCAAAGAGGAAACCATCTGCCATGAAGAGACTACTGGCTTGTCTGTCGTGCGCCGTCGCGTGCGCGTCGTTTGGCGAAGCTGACAGTTGCATTGTCAGCGGAAACACCGTGTCGGTCCCCATCGCGGAGAGATGCGCCGTGGGTGGACTCGACTCTGGCGGCGTGTCCGTCTGCACGACGGCGGGGGCCTTGGAAGCCAGGTTCTGCACATGGCTGTGGTCGGATGGCATCGGCATCGACCCGACGCTGATGCCAGGCTTCTTCTACATCATTCGCTAACAAGCACAAACGAAAAACACAAAACGAAAGGAACCGTCCCATGAACAGAAGTCAGTTCGCTTGCCTGTGTGGCGTCATCGTCGGCGTGGTTGGCACATCTTGCGCGATGGATGAGCCCACCCCTGAGATTGTGTCCGTGGCGATGCGGCAGCATAGCCATCGCAAGGTCACGATTGACTACGAGCTTGCCGTCGCGCCGGCCATCATCACGCTGGACATCCAGACGAACGACGCGAACGGCGTCTGGTCGTCCATCGGAGGTGCGCACATTCAGCGTGTCACGGGCGACTGCTGGAAGAAGTCCGATGTCGGTACACACACGATCCGTTGGGATCCGAGCGCGGACTGGCCTGGGCACAAGGTAGCGAACGGCGGTGCGCGGGCCGTCGTCAAGGCGTGGGCGCTGGACAATCCGCCCGATTACATGGTTGTCGATATCTCGAGCGGTGCGCAGCCGAAGACGCAGCGCTACTATCCGTCCGAAGACTTCCTGCCGGGAGGTCTGCTCGCGAACGCCGACTACCGCACGACATCCCTCGTACTGCGCAAGATCATGGCCAAGGACGTCACGTGGACGATGGGAAGCGCCAACTGGGGCAACACGGAAAAGACGCACAAGGTGACGATGTCCGACAGCTACTACATCGGCGTCTTCCCCATCACGCAGCGCCAATGGGAGATTCCAGAAAAGGACAACGACAACGGCAATTTCAGGTGTGCGTATTTCAACAACGTGCAGGACTACGCGATGCGGCCAGTCGAGCGCGTGAGTTACTACATGATCCGCAAGGCGGCCGGGAACTGGAACGATGCGACCTTCGACTATCCTGCCGATCCCGCAGGGACTTCCTATCTCGGCATGCTGCGGACGCGCACGGGTCTGGCGTTTGACCTGCCGACGGAGGCGCAGTGGGAATACGCGGCCCGTGCGGGCGACATCGACGGGCGCTGGGGGAACGGCGCGGCGGTTCTCGTCGTCGCCGGTCAGGACGATGCGCCGGACGCGAACTTGCCGGGGCGCTACCTCGCGAACGGCGGCTTCATCGACGGTGCGGAGCCGGCACAGGACTGCTCGGCGGAGAACGGAACGGCCGTCGTCGGGTCTTACGCGCCGAACCACTGGGGGCTTTACGACATGGCCGGCAACGTCTGGGAATGGTGCCTCGGCGGATATGTAGACGACAACCTCGCCCATGCGGATGGCGCGGCGATTGTGGACAACGGATTTGCCGCTGTGCGCGGCGGTAGCTGGTGCGACAAGGCGTTCTTCTGCCGCCTGAGCGCGCGGTGGGGCATCAAACTGACGCCGGACGAACTGCAGAAGAACTTCTTCGGGCTTCGCGTAGTCTGTCCCGTGGCGGCCGAGTGACGGGTGCGTGCGAGTGAAAGGACACAGGACTATGATGAACGCGTTTCTTGCGGCGGTACTGCTCGCGGGCTCGGCTTTCTGTGCGGGCGCGGACGATGCAGACGTGCGTCGGCTGTCCGTGGAAGACTGGCGCGACAGGATGAAGGCCGGATGGCTGGGACAGATGATCGGCGTCCAGTGGGGGCTGCCAACGGAATTCAGGTATCAGGGCGAGCCGATTCCCGACGAGAAGGTTCCAGTCTGGGAGCCTGCGATGATCAACGGCGGCTTTGACAACGACGACCTGTTCGTGGAGATGACCTTCCTTCGGACCTTGGAACAGCATGGCTTCGACGTCTCGCCGCGTCAGGCCGGGCTGGACTTCGCCAACACGAAGTTCGGCCTGTGCGCGGCCAATTGGGCTGGGCGGGACAACCTGAGGCGCGGCATCGCGCCGCCCGACTGCGGGCATCCGCGCTACAACGCCTGTGCGGACAACATCGACTACCAGATCGAAAGCGATTACGCGGGGCTCATCTCGCCAGGGCTGCCGCAGCGCGCGATCGAGCTCTCGCGGCTCTTCGGCACGCTTGTGAACAGCGGCGACGGCGTTTGGGCCGGGGCGTTCATGGGCGGCATGTACGCCGAGGCGTTCTTCACCCGCGACATTGACGCGATTATTGATGCCGGACTCGCGTGCGTGCCGCCGGAATCGCAGTACGCGGAGATGGTGCGTGATGTCCGTGCGTGGCATCGCGCGCTGGCGGATGACTGGCGGGCGTGCTGGCGGAAGGTCGAGGCGAAATACGTCGACGATCCCGCCTATCATCGCGGGCGGATCGACCAGAAGGGCTCTGACGTCAAGCCGAACGGCGCCTTTCTGCTGATGGGGCTTCTCTACGGCGAGGGCGACCTCGCGCGGACAATCAAGGTCGCCATGCAGTGCGGCTGGGACTCGGACTGCAATCCGTCCAGTGCGGCGGGCGTCCTTCTGACGTCGCGCGGCACACGGGCGATTGCGCCCGACTATGTCTCGGCTCTTGACGACAGCCGCACGTTCTCATACAGCGACTACCGGCTGGACGACCTTTTTCGTGTGTGCGAGAAGCTGATGCGAGAGAACGTGGTGCGGGGCGGCGGGCACTTTGAACGGGACGCCGCCGGAAAGGAATGGATTGTCGTCCGACGAAGGAAACCTGTGCCGGACGCCTTTCGTCCGAACTGGAATCCGCCGCCGCTGGCGGGGACACGTTATTCGGCGGCGGAGCAGGCGCAAATCTCTGAGAAGCCGTTCCCTGGCATTGGCCCGACGATCAAGAGTCGCGAAAGATTGCCGTTGCCGCCGATCGGCGAAGGCGATCGGTGGATGCTGGGCGACCACCCGGAGGAATATGACCTGGCGCTTGTGCCATTCACGTTTGCGCCCTACAGTCTGGAGAACGAGGAGCTGCCCATTCGTATCCGAGGCCTGACGAACACCGTTGTCCATCTCGGTTGGGGGAAGTGCCATGTCGCGAAGCCGCAGACGCTCTTCGTCTTTGAGGACTGCGACAACGTGATCCTGCGTGAGGCGTTTGTCTTTTTCCACGCGGACGCGCCAGCCGATCCGCCGCCGCTGTACACGATCCGGAACTGCGGACGCGTCAAGGTCTACAACGTGCACACGCAGTATCTGGGACCGGATGTCGTGGCCCTGCCGCCGGTTCGCGTCGAGGGCGAACGCCTTTGGGCGGGCAATCGTCCGATTGTGTTGCGGGGAATCAACTGGGGCTGGTGGCAGGCGGACGGCACGGTCTACACGGAGAACGATATGCGAAGACAGGCGGAGTGGGGTGCCAATGTCTTGCGTTTGGCCGTTTCCTGCGAGCAAATTGAAGATCCAAATCGGCTGGGAGCCTTAAGGGAGCAAGGGGTTCGGGACATCGACGAGGTCTTGTCGTGGGCTGAGAGATATGGGCAATACGTCATTTTGGACTTGCACGTTGCGCCGGGCGGGCAGAATCTCTTTGCCCACACGCGCGGCGGCACGAACGAGCTTTGGCACAGTCGGGCGTGCCAAGACCGTTTCTTGTCTCTTTGGCGCGCGTTGGCGACACGCTATCGGGGGCGGAACGTGTTGGCCGCGTACGAATTGCTGAATGAGCCCGACACGCAGCAGGGAAGCCCTGATGTGCTTGTCACGCTTCAGCGCAAGGCCCTTGCCGAGATTCGCCAGGTCGATCCGGACAAGGTGATCGTCGTGTCGGGCGACAGTTTCTCCAACGCCACGAGCCTGGGGGATGGAAACGTCCTGGCGGAACGCAACCTCATTTACACCTTTCACTTCTACGAGGGTGGCGGGGTGAACGGCGGTTGGTTGCGCAACGAGGGAGAAGGCGCGGGCGCGCGCGGCACATGCGGCTGGATGCCGGTTGAGCGGGTCCTGACGTTCGGCGAGTTGGATTCTGAACTTGCTGTGTTGCTGCGGTCGTCCGCCAACGCGGGCACGGCGTGGTTCGATGACATTGAGTTGGTTGACGAGCGTGGGCGAGTCGTTGCGCAGTATGGGTTTGACGCCGGTGCCGAAGGCTTCGTGGCGGAGCGCGAACCCGTCTCGGTCGTCGCTTACGACCAGACGGTCGGGCACGCGCGTCCGGGTGCGTTGCGCGTCACAGGGACAGGCTCCTTTAACGGTTGGGTTGGGCCGCGGATCAAATTGCCGGGTCGTGCCGTGTCTTGGCGTCTGCGCGGCTGGATGCGACTGGAAAACGCGACGGGCGACTCTTATGTTGCCGCCGCTGTCTTCGGCACGCCGGTCAGCACGCCGGAAAGCTTGCGCGAAGCCCTTCAGCCGGTGGTGGCCTTTCAACGGAAGCACAAGGTGCCGCTGTTAGTCGGCGAGTTCGCCGTCGAGAAGGTCGGGGACGGACGGCAGCAGGCGAAGGACACGGGTTGGCGCATCGGCCTGTTTGAGGAATACGGGTTCAGTTGGACCTACTGGAATTTCCGAGAGACGACTGCGCCGAATACCATGGCGCTTCACGCCATGCGCAGGGACGGAACGGATTTCCCGATCAATGAGACGCTGCTAGACGTCCTGAAAGCCGGCTGGTCGCGCAACGCCTCGGACGGTCGGTGAGTTGCCCGCTCCAGCCCGACCTGTCGTCTGCGTGAATAGCCGGCGGCAAGGCGAGGTTTCGCGGTTGATGCGTTCTGTCGTTTAAGCGTCGATCAGCTTCAGCTCGAGGGCTGTCGTTGCCGCTTCCGTTCTGGAGGCGGCGCCGAGACGCGCGAAGATGGTCTTCAGGTGCGCACGGACACCGTCAACGGAAATGTTCTCGAATCGCGCGATTTCCCGGTTGCTGAAGCCCTTGGCGACATAGCGGAGGATCGTCTTCTGCCGAACGGAGAGCGGCGGAAGGCTTTGGGCCAGCACGATCTCGCGTTCGATTTCAGGGCTGATCGTCTGTCGTCCGTCCACCGTACGGCGGATGGCTTCGACGAACGTCCGTCGGGAGGCGTCTTTCAGCAGGGCGCCGCGTGCGCCGTGTCCGAGGGCAGTGCGAATCTCCGCCGTCTTGCTGAACGTTGTCAGCAACAGAATCTTCGCCGTCGGATGCCGAGACAGGATCTGCCGTGTCGCCTCCGCCCCGTCCACGTTCGGCATCATGATGTCCATCACGATGACGTCTGGCGCGAGTGCGTCTGCGAGGCGGACGGCCTCGGCGCCGTCTTCGGCCTCGCCGACGATCTCCAGGTCTGGTTCGAGGGCGATGATGGTGGCGAGGCCCATGCGGACGATCAGGTGGTCGTCCGCCAGCAGGATGCGGATTTTCTTCGGCGCGGCGGAGGGGTTCATGGATCCTCCTCTTCGAGGCCCTGCGGCATCGTGACGGCGACGCGCGTCCCGGACGGGCTGGAATCGAAGGTCAGCGTGCCCTTGCATTTGCGGAGACGTTCGCGAATTCCCTGCAGGCCGAAGTGCCCGTCCCGCGGGCCTGGTGCGGTTGCCGCATCGAACCCGCAGCCGTTGTCTGTGACGGAGAACTGGATGGCGCCGTCGGACATTTCGCCGGCGATGCGGAGGGTCGTGGCTCGTCCGTGCCGGATGGCGTTGACCGTCAGCTCGCGCACGATCTTGAGGATCGCGTGTGTCGTACTTTCGGACAGGCGGTTGCGCGAGACGTTGAAGCGCACGTGCGCGCGGACGTCCTTGAGATGCGGGGCGAGCGTCTGGACGAGGGCTTCGGTCAGGTCGCGCTCCTCGAAGGTGCGCGTGCGGAGGTCCCAGAGGCAGCCGCGCAGTTCATGCCGGCAGGAGGCCAGCATCTGACTCGCCGTCGTGAGGCTTTTTTCCGCGCGCGCGGGGTCTTGCCGACTGGTGGCGAGGGCGGCTTCGAGCTGGAGGGCGATGCCGGTCAGGGCCTGCGAGACGGAGTCGTGGATCTCGACGGCCAGCTCGGTGCGCTCCTCGACCTTCAGCCGCGTGCGCGCATGGGCGGTCTCTTCCTGCGCGAGCCGCCGCGCCTCTTCTGCGAGCCGGTGCGCCTGCCTCCGGGCGACGATGCGGATCGAGCGGTTCCAGGCGCTCACGGCGACGAGGACGACGAGTAGGACGCCGATGATGACGAGGAGCTCCGTGTGTAGCCACCACGGTGACCGCACGAAGACGCTGTCGGCGTCGAGGCGTCCGTCGCCGCTGACGCCTGTCAGCTCGGGCGGCGCCGACAGCAGGACGGACGGCAACAGCGCGAGGCCGGCCAGCAGAAGGTAAGCGCATCGTCTCATGGCGTGTAGTATACCAAACTGTGGCGCTGTTGATGTCGTGCGCGGCACTACTCATTTGAGTAGTGGACATTGGCGCGGCGAGGATGCTATACTACGGGGCGAAATGAGAAAAGCCGCGTTGAGTTTCGTTTGCCTAACTGTGGCCGCCCATCTGTGCGCGGCGGACTGGCCTGTGCTGAAGACCTACGAGGGGGCGAATCTCGAAAAGGTGAAGATGCCGCTGGGCGGAATCGGCACCGGGACGATCTCGCTCTCCGGTCGAGGCGGACTCGTGGACTGGGAGATTTTCAACGAGCCAGCGAAAGGCTTCGTTCCGTCGACAAGCTACCTTTGGCCGCCGATCTATCAGCCGGCGTTCGCCTTGCGGTGCGAGACGGCGGACGGCCACCGCGTTGCGCGGCTGCTGGAAGGCCCCGTGCCGCTTCCGGAATACGAGGGCGATGTCGGGTCGCGCGCCGTCAACCAAGGCTATCCGCGCTTCTGCAAGGCCGTCTTCAAGGCCGCCTATCCGCTTGCGCAGGTCGAGCTCTCGGACGGCGGGATGCCCGTGGACGTCACGTTGGAGGCGATGAATCCGCTGGTGCCCGGCGACACGCTCAAGAGCGGCCTTCCCGTCATTCTTCTGCGCTGGCGGCTGACGAACCGCTCGCCGTCGCGTGTCAAGGCGTCTGTCGTCGGCACGCTGGTCAATTGCTGCGGGCGCACGCCGCGTTTCGCCGACCGCAAGACGCCCGTCGTCCGCGACGAGCGCCGTGTCGAGAAGGGCGGTCTTACGGGCGTTAGCCTGTCGGGGCGGCAGGTCGACACGCGGAAGTTCCGGCTGCTGGGCGGCGAAATCGCCAACGCGGCGGATGGCGAGTTCGGTCTGTTCGTGCCGGATGGGGTCGGTGCGGTCTCGACGGCGACGGACGTCCGCGAGCCCGGCTGGGGCGTTGGCATGGATCGGTTCTGGTCACGCTTCGTCGCGCGGGGCGACGTGGCGGACACGGACGCGCAGGACGCCTCGGCGACGAAGAAGTTACCGCTCGCCCAGCTCGCCGTCGCGGTGGAGCTCGCGCCCGGCGAGACGAAGGCCGTGCCGTTCATTCTCGCGTGGCGGTTCCCCAACCGCTTCGGCTGGGAGTGGAATCATGAGGAGGACGTCGCTGACCATGTGCTGGGCAACTGGTACGCGACGAAGTTCGCCTCGGCGGCGGAGGCCGCCGCCGCGTTTGTGCGCGACTTGCCGGAACTGGAGGCGGAAACCGTCGCGTTTGTCCGGCGTGTCCTTGCGGCGGACGCCCCCGCCGTCGTGAAGGAGGCCGCGCTCTTCAACCTCTCGACGCTGCGCACGGAGACGTGCTTTCGGACGGCGGACGGCAACTTCTACGGCTGGGAGGGGTGCCTGGACGGCGAGGGCAGCTGCTACGGCAACTGCACGCACGTGTGGGGCTACGAACATGCCCTTGTCGATTTGTGGCCGGAACTCGCGCGATCAATGCTGGACAACGCCTTCGGCGCCCAGCTCGCGGCGAACGGCCACATGCGCTTCCGCGTCCGACTGCCGCTGGCGGACAATGCGAAGGATCTTGGCGTCGCGTGCGCCGACGGGCAGATGCAGTGCGTCGTCAAGGCGCTCGAATATGTGCGGAAGACGGGCGACCGCGATTGGCTGCGGAAGACGTGGCCGGCCATCCGCCGTGCGCTCGCCTTCGCGTGGATCTCTGGAGGCTGGGACGCTGACCGGGACGGCGTCATGGAGGGATGCCAGCACAACACGATGGACGTCGAATACTACGGACCGAATCCGCAGATGGAATTCGTTTACTTGGCCGCGCTGGAGGCCTCCGTGCAGATGTCTGAGATGTGCGACGACCGTGCGTTTGCGGAGACCTGCCGCGAGCTGAAGCGACGCGGGGCGGCGTGGACGGAGAGGAACCTGTTCAACGGCGTCTACTACGAACAGCGCGTGACGCCGCCTCAGGGCCCGGTGGCCGACGGCCTGCAGGTGCACGCGCGGACGGCGGAAGAGCTGTCCGAACCGGACTTCCAGCTGGGCGCCGGCTGCCTCATTGACCAGCTGCTGGGCGACTTCTCCGCACAGGCCGCCGGGATAGCTCCGGTCGCCGACAGCGCGCACGCGAGAAAGGCTCTCGCGACGGTCGTGGCGCGTTGTCGCCAGCGGAGTGACGCGACGTTCAATCCGATGCGCTCCTACGCGCTCGGCGACGAGGTTTCGCTGAAGATGGCATGGTATCCTGCTGCCCGCTTCCCGCGTTCGCCGTTCCCGTACTACCGCGAGACGATGACGGGGTTCGAGTATGTCGTTGCCGCGCTCCTGGCGTGGAACGGCGACCGGGCGGAGGCCGAACGGGTTGTCCGCGACGTCCGCGACCGCTACGACGGGCGCAAGCGCAACCCGTTCGACGAGGCCGAGTGCGGGCACCACTACGTCCGCGCGCTTGCGGCCTGGACGGTCTTGCGGGCGATGGATCCAAAGTTCAGCTGCGCACGGTGACGTGTCCTGCTTCGCCCACATGAGGGCGTTGCGTGGTGCAACGAATTTTGGTATCATGTCAGCCGTAATGGAGAGAAGGGCGTTCGAGAACATGGGGCGGAGAGCCCTCGTGAGGCGCGGCAGGAGCCGCGCAGGCGTGTTCGCGCACGGTTCCAATACCCCCCCCCCCCCCACTCTTTGAAAACGTCGCCGAGGGCCGCCTGATGGCCCTGCGCGCGCTTGTGTCGTACGCCCAAGGCAGGCGCATGGGGCGCTTGAGGCACGTCGCTTCAGCAGAAGGAGGTTTGCGATGAATCGATCCGGGAAAATAGGCAGGCGGACATTCCTTGAATTCTGTGCGCTGTCGGCTGCGGGCGGCTGCCTGTCGCCCTTTGGTTCGGGGCGGTCGCGCCGGTGCGGCGACTCGCCCGACTACTGGTGCACCTGGGCTGTGCAGTCGCACACCGTCGGCAAGTCGGTCAAGCAGGGCCTCATGGGGAGTGCGTTTCAGGGCGATCAGGGCATTGCGGGCGCACGCGACAACCTGAACGAGCGCATCCTGTTCGGTGGCTGGGCGAAGAGCTACTACCCGACCGTGCGAAACCGGCTTTACTGCCTGATTGACGACGGTTGGGACGTTCCGTATGGCGCGAATCCGAACGATGCGATTGAGCCGTTCGGGTCGCTGATTGCGGATGTGACGCGGTTTCCGTCCTTCAAAGGCACGCCGACCGAACGCCTTCGGGGACTGGACCGGGCGTTGCGGGATCTTGGCTGGCGTGGGGCGGGGCTTTGGGTCGCCGCGCAGGCCGCAGGTGACGGGCGGCGGACGCCTTTCAACCGGGCGGCCACGCGCGAGGACTTGAAGCGCAAGCTGGGCTGGTGCGCCGAGGCGGGCATCGGCTACCTCAAGGTCGACTGGGGCGTCTACGGAGGCTCGACGGAATACCGGCAGCTCTTCAGCGAGGTCAAGAACGCGGTTGCGCCGGACATGACGGTCGAACATTGCGCGGCGATGGGGGCTCCGTTCAACGGGATCTCGTTCAAGCCCGATGGCACGATGGTCTGTACGGGGCGCGCGGCGTCCGACGCCCCGTGGCGCAATCAGGCGCGGCAGATTCTGGAATTCGCGGATGTCTTGCGCATCTATGACCTGCTGTCGCCGCTCACCCTCTGCAACGCGGCGGAACGGACGCAGATCATGCTCCGTCTGGGAGAAGAGGAGAATTCGCACGCGCTCGTGAACGTGGAAGACGAGGTCTATCTGGGCGCGTTGCTGGGCTGCACGTTCGGCGCCATGCGCTCGCTGGACACCATGCGCCCCTATGGCGGCCGCGACTGGTCCGATGCGTGGCGCCGGACGACGGAAGTCGTCCGCGCGGCGAACTGGCGGCGGTACGCGCCCGCGTTCGCGGCGGCGGAAGGTTCGCGCACGCAGGTCTCCGGCGAAGTCGTGACGGACGACTGGTTCTTTGCGGAAGGATCCGTCTGGTGGAAGCAGATCTGCGGGCGGCATCCGGTGCAGTCCGCCCCGGCGCGCATCGCGCGGAACCTGCCCCTGCCCGAAGTCGCGGTCGCGGGCGGCGAGCGTCCGCTCGTGTGCGTGTCGCGCCATCCGAACGGGGCGATCGCCGTCGGCGCCCTGCCGCGTCTCAAGTGGCCGCGCGGGCGGTTTGAAGTCGCGGCCGACATCAGTCTCGACATCGCGCCCGGACGGCATCTCGCGGTCTTCGGCACGGTCGGGACGGTGCGCGTGCGCGACAACGGGGCGAGGCGTATTCTGGCGTGCGACCTGGCGCAGCCGGAGGAGACTCCCTTGGAGGACATCACGGCTTCCGTCGTCCGGACGGACGGCGGACTGATCCTGCCGGGCGCAGTGCTCAACCGGATCGGGTCGCAGACGACGCAAGACCTGTCCGCGCCCGCCTGCCGCATCGAGTTTGCCGGCTGAACGCAAAGAGCGGATAGGGAATGTCACGAGAAACAAGGAAAGGAGACGTCCGGAACATGGGTAAGAGGCTGATTCTGGCGGCAACAGGGTTGCTTGTCGGTGCCGCATCGGCCGATTGGCGGCTTGTCTGGTCGGACGAGTTCAACGGGACGGAACTGGACGCCTCGAAATGGGGCTATGAACAGGGCTTTGTCCGGAATTCCGAGTACCAGTTCTACACGAATCTGCCGGAGAACGTCCGCCTTGAGAACGGTTGCCTCGTCCTGCAGGGGCGTCGTGTCCAGTTGAAGAATCCGGACTATGTGCCCGGCGAAACGAACGACTGGAAGCGGGCGCGCGCCGTCCTCGCGATTACGTCCGGCTCCGTCAACACACGCCACCGCTTTGCATTCACCTACGGCCGGGTCGAATGCCGGGCGAAGGTTCCCGCGCGAAAGGGGAGCTGGCCCGCGATCTGGACGCTGGGCGCGAACATCGGGGAGACCGGCTGGCCGAAATGCGGCGAGATCGACATCCTTGAGTTCTACGGGCAAATGCCCGACAAGGTGACCTGCAACGTGCACGGACAGTCCGTGCAGACGGGCAAGCACGCCACGCCCGGATCCAGCGAGCTGCGCGGCAAGACGCCGGCGGACGGCTTCCACGTGTATGCGATGGAGTGGACTGCGCAGGAAGTGGTGTGCTACTATGACGGCATCCGCTACGGCGCTTTTCCGCTGGAGGCGTACGGCGACGCCTTTGAGAAGCCGCATTACATTCTGCTCAACCTGGCGCTGGGCGCCGACTGGATGATGCCGGAGTCCGAAGTCGAGGTGGACGACGGCACGCGCTTTGAAGTCGACTGGATCCGCGTCTACCAAAAAGAAGCCCCGGTGGCGGACGACCGGTCTGGAACAGTTTCAACAAATTCCGCCAGCAGCAAATGAGAAGACAAAAATGAAGAAGAAAGAAGCGAAATGAACAGGATTCAAGCCTTCACCGTCAGGAAAAGACGTGGAGGGCCGGCCCTTGCGATGGGCGTCTGCCTGCTGCTGGCCGGATGCAATCCGGAGGACATCCCCCTGGTCGGCTCGCGCAAGGCGCCGGCCGCCCGGCCCGCCGGCGCGGCGGCGGCCTGCACGCAGGCGTCGTCGCCGTGGAAGGTGCTGCCGATCTACGGCGGCGGTTACGTGCAGAACGTGGTGATCGCGCCGTCGAACCCGGACGTCTGGTACTGCTACGTGGACGTGGGCGGCCCGTACCGCTCGGACGACCGGGGCATGAGCTGGCGGCCGCTCCACCAGAACTACCTGCCGTCGCAGACCGCGCGTTCCGCCGCGTGCACGCGCTCGCTCTCGGTCGATCCGCGCGACGCGGACAATTTCGTGCTTGTCTCGGGCAACCAATATGACCGCCCGGCGGGCGCGTTCGTCTCGCGCGACGGCGGCAGGACGTTCCGCCAGACGCTGTTCGGTCGCTTCTACGGCAACGGCCCGAATCGTCCGAGCGGCCTGTGCCTCGCGCGCAATCCGTCCAACCCCGACGAGCTGATCGCGGGCGAGGACATGGACGGCCTTTTCCTGTCGGAAGACAACGGTGAGACCTGGCGCCTGACGGGCCCGAAGGGCCACTGGTTCACCGACATCAAGTACGACCAGGCGGTTCCGGGCCGCGTCTACGCCTGTGCGTCCGCGCCGCTGAAGCGCGTCATGGCGAGCGCGCGCTGCCAGCGCGCATTCAAGCTGGACAGGGGCCGGAAGACGGGCTTCTACGTGAGCGCGGATGGCGGACGCGCCTGGACGCGGCTCTCGGACGACGCGCCGGCGGAACTGGTGCAGATCAAGGGGAACGGCGACCTCGTGGGCGTCTTTTCGGACTACCGCGAAATCCGCATCTCGCACGACGGCGGCCGCACATGGTCCGACTACCACCAGGGCCTGCCGAAGAAGGCCGACACCTACTTTGCCGACGCCAAGCCGATACCCTACGAGTATTACGCCTTTGCGGCGGGCGACGGGTTTTACCTTGTGGCGGACGCCGCCGGGACGCTCTACCGGCGCGGCACGGCGGACGCGCAGTGGACGAAGGTCGAGCGCGGCGCGGTCGAATGGGGTGATCCCGAATGCGAGAACACGCCCGGCCTGGAGCGGAAGCGCCTGCGGAAGGTCTTCGAGTGCGCGTGCTCGATCATCATCGACCCGGCCGATCCGAAGCGCTGGATAATCACCGACTGGTACCACATCTGGCAGTCGCCGAACGAAGGCCGCGACTGGACGGCGCGTACGCGCGGCATGATGCAGCTCGTGTCGTTTGATCTCGCGTTCGACCCGTTCAACGCCGACAACATCATCTACGGCGTGGCGGACATGGGCATGTTCGGCACCTGGAACGGCGGGCGCACGTGGGAGTCGCCGAAAAGCCATCCGTACGTGCAACGGCTGGCGTTCTCGAAGAAGACCCCCGGCGTGCTGTACGCGGTGGGGACGCGGGGAGAGACCTTCCTTTTCCGCTCGGACGACAGCGGCCGGACCTGGACGTCGCTCGCCGGCAAGCCGGGTCTGCCGCAGCCGATGAAGGAGCCGGGACCGTGCGCGTTCGGCGTGGAGGTCGATCCGGTGAACGACGACGTGTACGTGACGGTGTCCGGTCCGTGTGCGCCGGGGAAGGGCGGCGTCTACCGGTCGCATGACCGTGGCGAAACCTGGGAGTGGTTCTCGAAGGGGCTGCCTGTGGACAAGGGGCTCTTCCGCGACGGCGAATGGAGCGGCGACCTCGCCTGGCCGATGGTGTTCTCGCCGGACGGCTCATGCGTGCTGACGCTTCCGAAGCTGCGGGAAGTCTGGTATCTCGACCGTGCGGCGGGCATCTGGCGCAATTCGGGCGACAAGAGCTGGAACAATCGCGTGGTCGCCGACCCGTTCCGTCCGGGGCGCTTCATCAAGACGGGGACGGTCATGCGCGAATCGACGGACGGCGGGCGCACGTGGCGTGACAACGAGTCCATGCCGGGGAGTTGCTGGGGGCTCGCGTTTGACGCGCATGTGCCGGGGCTGCTCGTGCTGCGCGGCGAGGACGAGATGTTCATCTCGGAAGACGGCGGCGCGTGCTTCTACGCCCTGCCGCAGGGTCTCGCCTATCCCCATTCGGGACAGACGCACGTCTTTGTGGACCGCGGCCGCCTCTTCGCGTTCACGGGCGGGAGCGGCGTCTTCACGCGCACCCTTCATCTGAAACCCGCTCGTCACAACAACCAGAATCAAGGCAACACCCAAAAGTAAGGAGAAAACGATGAACACAAGCACGCTGAAAACGGGTCTCGCCCTGCTGTCGACCGGTTGGACGGTCGTTGCGGGCGCGGAAACGCTCATCCACTATCACCTGGACGATCTCGAGGTCGGCACGCGCGGCACAAAGGACACCGTGTTCGTCAACGCGGCCAACCCCGGTACGCGGGACGGCAAGGCCGTCACCTTCAACGGGGGCGAGCAGACTGATTCCACGTGGCTGTATCCGATCGGAACCAACGGTCTGCCTGAAGCGTGGCGCTATTTCGATCCGGTCAAGAACGCGGCGCACGACGCCGGCAGGGCGGTGTTTGTGAAGTTCAACAACAGCAGCCAGTACAACTGGGGTACGGCAGTGAACGCCGACGCGGTTGCGCTCTCCTCGTTCACGGTCGAGACGTACTTCCGGTATGTCGATCTCTGGGGTGGCAAGAAGCAGGTCTGGCAGACGCTCCTGTACAAGAAGCCGTCTACCGAATCGAGTGCGCTGCAAGTCTTGATCCTCAATGGTAAGTTGCTGTTTCACGTCGGAGCGAAGCAGGTGCTGACGAGTCCGGGAACCTACAACGACGAGCAGTGGCATCATGTCGCGTGCACCTACGACAAGGGCGCGAATGTTCTCAAGATCTATGCGGACTACGAACTCCTCAAGGAGGTGACGTTGGACTCGGGCGACTCGCTTGCGGGCGACGGCGAATCCTTTTACGCCGGACTGCGTGGGCCGGACGGCAATCCGGGCTATGCGACCTTCACGGGCAGTCTGGCCGAGTTCCGGCTGTCGGACACCGTGCTGACGCCGGCGCAGTTCATCCGCGCCGAGAAGGGCGACGGCTCGACGCTGGCGTGGCTTGCGCCGGGCGTCGCGGCGGAGCCCGTGCCGCCGCAGCCTGACCTGTCCCATTCCGCCTACACGCTGTCGGATGACGTGGACGGCGCGACGCTTTACGACGGCGCGTTTGACGCGACGGGCGTCGCGGGACGCAAGTCCTTCGCCTTCAGCGGCGACTCCAACGCCGGCGGCTTCGTCGTCACCGACGTGGAGCGGTCCTTCGCCGTCAACAGCTTTACGGCCGAGATCGGCTTCAAGTTCCCGCAGGAGGCGTGGAGGGACTTCTCCAAGGACCGCGTCTACCTCTTCTGCCATTCGTCACAGTGGTATGTGTGGTGCAATCGGACGGATGGCCGGATTTACGTCGGCGATTCGACCTTCAAGCCGGTCGCGATCCTTCCCGCGACGGCCTGGGACAATGGCGCGTGGCACCGCCTCGCGGTGGTGAGCGACCGGGAGAACACGGAAACGCGCGTCTATCTGGATGGGAGGCTCGTGGCGCGTGCGGCGTCGGTGCTGGGCCTTGCAGCCGAGACCATCGCGGACAAGATCTACGTGAACTGCGGGTGCTGGGGCGACTACACGGAGTTTTCTTGCAAGAGCGGCAACCTGAATGACATCCGCCTGACGCGCAAGGCGCTCAAGCCGTCCGAATTCCTGATGACGAAGCGCGTCGACGGCGAGACGCTCGTCTGGGCGCCGTTCGACGGCAAGTCGGACGCGCTGGTCGAGGCGTTCGTCGAGGCGCCGTCGCTGTCCGGCGCGGCGAAGCTGGTGGGCGCGAACGCGGGCGAGCTGCGCGACGCGGACGGCAACCGCCTGCGCGAGAAGAACCGGGGCTCGCTCTCGCTTATGACGGGCGCGGGGGCGTATTCGCGGCTCTCGCTGCTGGAGCGTCCCGACCAGACGGTCGAGCTCTTCCTGCGCGGAAGCGCGGACGTCGGGACGGATCTCGTCGCGTTGCAAGGCGTCAAGGGCGGACAGACGAACGCGGTCTGGTCGTTGCGGCAGACGGCGGACGGCCTGAAGGTCGTCGTGGCGGGTCAGGATGTCGCGTCCGCCAGTCAGCTGTCGGAGGCGTGGTCGCACATTGCAATCGTGTTCGCGCCCTCGGCGGACGGCACGACGACGGCGGTCACGGTCTACCGCGACTACGAGGTTGCCGGGACGGGCGCGTTCAGCGGTGCGCTGGCGGTCGATGGACTCGCCGACAGCTCGCTCGCGTTCGGCGCGTTCATGGGCAATGTCGACGAGGTGCGCGTCACGCGCGGCACGTTGGCGCCGGAGAAGTTCCTGCGTGCGCATCGCCTGGGCTTCGCCGTGATCGTGCGGTGAATCGCGCTGGCCTTCGCGCAGCAAGGGAGGTGTGAAACCACGCCAAATTCTAAATTTAGGTCTGACCTGATTTTGTACATTAGTATGCGGAATACATTGGTTTTGTGCTGGGCGTTGTTGAGCCTGTGCGTCGCGGCGGCGGAGGCGTCTGTCTGTGCGGCCGAACCGGTCGACGTGTTCATCGGCACGGAGGGGCTCGGCCATGTCTCGCCGGCGGCGTGCGCGCCGTTCGGCGCCGTGCAGGCGGGGCCCGACACCTCGTCCTCGTCCGGGAAATACGTCGGCGACTGGGCGCACACGTCGGGCTACCAGCACGGCGACGGGTGGCTCTGGCGCTTCTCGCAGACGCGTCTCTCCGGGACGGGCTGTCCGAGCGGCGGCGACTTCGGACTTCTGCCGTTTACGGGCAACGCGCCGCGCGCGGTGCGGATGCTGAAGGAAAAGGAACAGGCGCGCCCCGGCTTCTACGCGGTCGATCTTGCGGACGGGATCTCCTGCGCGGTCGCGGCGTCATCCCACGGCGCCGTCTACCGCTTCACCTATCCGAAGGAGACGTCCGCGAAGCTGCTAATCGACCCTGAATGGACGATCGCGCGGCGCGGCAAGGACGATGGCACGCTCTGGGGCGTGTTCGCAGCCTACGTGAAGGAGACGGACTTGCGGGCGCTTTCGCCGACGCGGCTCGTCGCGCGGCGCAAGGTGCGCGCCTGGGTGGACTACGAGATCTTCTGCGCATTCGACTTCTCGTGTCCGGTCGTGTCGCGCGACGGCGGCGTCTGCGACTTTGGCGTCCTGCCGGACGGCGTGCTGGAAGTCCGGCTCGCGCTGTCGGCGACGTCCGCCGCGGCCGCTGCCGCGAATCTCGATGCTGAGCTGGCGGGGCAATCCCTTGAGGCCGTCGCCGCGCAGACTGGGGCGAAATGGGACGACTGGCTTTCGCGTGTCCGTCTCGCGCCGGGGACAGACCCCGCCGTGCGCGCCTCGTTCGCCGCCGCGCTCTACCGCACGGCGATCCAGCCGAACGACATCGGCGACGTCGGGCGCGAAGACTACTCGACCTTTTCGCTCTGGGACACGTTCCGCGCGGCGCATCCGCTCTACACGCTGCTGGCACCCGAGCGGGTGAACGGCTTCGTGCGCTCGTTGCTCAGGGTCTACGAACGGAACGGCTACCTGCCGATCTGGGGGCTGCGCGGAACGGACACGCACTGCATGATCGGCCATCACGCCGTGCCGGTCATCGTCGACGCCTACCTGAAGGGATTCCGGGACTACGATGTCAATCTCGCGTGGCGGGCCGTCCAGGACTCGCTGACGCGGGAGCACACGGCGGCGAACGATGCGACGTGGGGGCTTCTCAAGGAGGACTGGCCGCTCCTCGACAAGTACGGCTACCTGCCGTACGACGCGCTGACGGGCGGCAGCCGGGGCCACAAGGTCGTGGGCGAGTCCGTCTCGCGCCTCTTCGAGGGCGCCTACGACGACGCCTGCGCGGCGCGGTTTGCCGCCGCGCTGGGCAAGAGGGAGGAGGCCACGTTCTTCGCGCGGCGTTCGGGGCTCTGGCGGAACGCGCTCGATCCCGTGACGAAGTTCGCGCGCGGTCGCAGCGCCGCGGGCGGCTGGCGCGAGCCGTTCGACCCGAAGGCATGCGGACACTGCTGGTTTCAGCCGAACGACTTCACGGAGGGGAACGCCATGCAGTACACCTGGCACGTCCTGCAGGATCCGGGCGAGCTCGTCGCCGCGCTGGGCGGACGCGACGCGGCGCTCGCGAAACTGCAGGAACTCTTCTCGGGCGCATCGGTCGCCTACGGCGAGAACGGCGTGAGCGACGTGACGGGGCTGATCGGGCAGTACGCCCACGGCAACGAGCCGAGCCACCACATCATCTACTTCTTCACGCTCCTCGGACGCCCCGACCTCGCGGCGAAATACGTCAAGGAGGTCTTCGACACGCAGTACCGCCCGACGCCCGACGGGCTGTGCGGCAACGACGACTGCGGACAGATGTCGGCGTGGTACGTCTTCAGCGCCCTGGGGTTCTATCCGTTCGACCCGTGCGGTGGCGAACACGTCGTCGGTGCGCCGCAGGTGCCGGGCGCCGAACTGGCCCTGCCGGGCGGAAAGTCGCTGAAGGTCGTCACGGAGAACTTCACGCCAGGTGGCACGGTCGCCGAAGTCGTGCTGAACGGAAGGGCCTTGACCGACTTCAAGCTTCGTCATGCCGATCTCCTTCAGGGCGGGACGCTCGTGTTCAAGATGAAGCGGAAGGACGACGCGGCGGCCTTCGCGCGAGCCCAGCCGGTCTGGGCGGCGGGCAGGGCGGACGAGAAGAATGTCTTCCTCGGCTTTCGCGGTGACTTTGCGGCGGAAGCGGGACAGCCGGCCGAGGTGCGGATTGCGGCCTCCTCCCTTTACCGGGTCTTCCTGAACGGCGCTTTCGTCGGCTACGGCCCGGCGCGGGGGCCCAACGGCTTCTATCGCGTCGACACGTGGCGTCTCCCCTGCCGGGACGGGTGCAACGCCCTTGCAATCGAAGTCCTCAACTACAACGTGCGCAACTACTATGTCCACAGGGATTCTGGCTTCCTTCAGGCCGAGGTCTTTGCGGGCGGGAAAAGTGCGTTGGCCACGGGTGCGCCGGACGGCTTCGCGGCGCGCATTCTGCCGAAGGTGCAGCGGTGTTCGCGGTTCTCGTTCCAGCGTGGCTTCGCGGAGGCGTATGCCCTCGCGCCGGACTTTGCGGACTGGCGCACGAACGCGGTGGCGGATGCGGTCGCGCTCGAACGGACGGCGGCGCAACCGCTCCTCCCCCGGCTTGTTCCGTTGCCGCGCCTCGACGCGCGGCCGCTTGCCTTCGTCGGCGAGACGGACGTCGCCTACGACGCGGTGCGCACCGTGCCGCCGCAGCGGCACGTGACCTGGAACGGGTGGGACGCCGTGCGCGATGCCTTTCCGACGGAGAAACTGGCGATCGACGTCCACGACGTCCTCGCGCGCGTCGATGTGACGCGGACGCGGCCTGTGCAAGCGGAAGCGGTTACGATCGGCGACGGGAAGGGGGCGCTCCTCGACGGCGGGCTCAACGACACGGGCTTCCTGGGGCTGACCGTCGCCTGTCAGCGTCCGGGACGCCTCGTCGTCACGTTCGACGAGGTGCTGACGGACGGGAAGGTCAATCCGCTGAGACTCGGCGCGGACTTCGGGTTCGTCTACGACCTGAAGGCACCCGGCGTCTACCGGCTGGAGAACTTCGAGCCGAACACGTTCCGCCATGTTCATCTCTTCCTGAAGGACGGACTGGCGACGGTCTCCGCGCCCTACATCCGCAGTTATAAAAATGCGGAGGTCTATCGGGCGCGGTTCAGCAGTTCGGACGCTGCGCTAAACGCCGTGTTCGACGCGGCGCGGGAGACGTTCGCCCAGAACGCCGTCGATGTGTTCACCGACTGTCCGAGCCGTGAGCGGGCGGGGTGGCTGTGCGACAGTTTCTTCATCGCCCGCGTCAGCCGTCTGCTGACGGGCTCGCTTGCGCTCGAAGACCTCTTTCTCGACAACTATGCGCGGGCGGAGTCCTTCGACATCGCGGACGGCATGCTGCCGATGTGCTATCCGGGCGACCACGTGAACGGCAACTACATTCCGAACTGGGCGATGTGGCTCGTCCTCGAGCTCGACGAGTACGCGCGGCGAGGCGGCGACGCGCGGCTGGTCGCGTCCTTCCGTCCGAGGCTCGAGAAGCTGTTGGCGTTTCTCTGGCGCTACCGCAATGCGGACGGTCTCCTGGAGAAGCTTCCGGGTTGGGTCTTCGTCGAATGGTCGCAGGCGAACAAGTGGGTGCAGGACGTGAACTATCCCTCCAACATGCTGTGGGCGGAGACGCTGGACGCCCTGGACCGTCTCTACGGACGGCCCGACCTCGCGGCAGAGGCGACGCGCGTGCGCGAGACCGTCCGTCGCCAGAGCTGGGACGGACAGTGGTTCCGCGACCATGCCGTGCGGCAGTCGGATGGCACGCTCGCCGTCGTGCCGGACGACATTTCCGAGACGTGCCAGTACTACGCCTTTTTCTTCAAGGTCGCGACGCCGAAGACGCACCCGGCGCTGTGGCGGACGCTCGTCGAGGCGTTCGGCCCGTCCCGGCTGGACGCGGACAAGAAGCCGCTCGCCCATCCGCAGATCGCGCCGTCGAACGCCTTCATCGGCAACTACCTGCGGCTGGAATGCCTGTCGCGGGCGGGGCTGTCAGAAAAGGTTCTGGCGGAATGCCGCAGCTACTTTGCCGCGATGGCGGCGCAGACAGGGACGCTGTGGGAGTTCGACAAGCCTACGCACAGCTGCTGTCACGGGTTCGCAAGCCACGCGGCGGTTCTGCTCGTGCGCGACATCCTCGGCGTGAAGAAGATCGATTACGCCGCGCGGACGGTCGTGTTCGAGCCGCCGCCGCAAAGTCCGCTCGCCTTCTGCGAGGTCGCCCTGCCGACGGATGAGGGCGATTTGGAAATCGGGTGGCGACATCCGGGAAACGGCGCGGTCACGCCCGTTGTCCGCCTGCCGGACGGCTGGCGCGTGCATAACCTCTCAAACACACATGAATAAGGAAGAATACATGACGGACAAGACCTCTTATCTGACGGGCCGCACCATCCTCCTGGGGGCTGCGGGACTTTTGCTGGGCGCCCTGCGCGCCGGCGCGGCGGACGGGACGGCGGAGCTCGTCTGGCAGAAGGCGGACGGCGCGGCCGAAACGAACCGCGTGGCGCTCGCCGACGCGGGTGACAGGTGGGTGCTGAGCCTGTCTGCGGCGGAGATCCGCGCGAAAGGCGCGACGGGACTCTGCGTGACGCCGGACTTCGCCCGCGCCCGGAAGGGCGAAGCGGGGTACTGGTTCTCGTCCTACGGACGCTACGGCGAGTTTGACCGCGACGCGGGCGTCTACGCGACGGACGGCATCCGCATGCCCCTGCCCATGTTCGGCTGGAGCACGCCGCGCGGCGCGTATCTCGCCGTCATCACGTCGCTCGCCCATTATCCGGGCCTGCGCGTCGCGGCGGCGGACGGGCGCTACGCGCTCTCCTGCACGCTGGACGCCGAACTCTGCCGCGCGCCGTACGAGGACTTGTCCATCGCCTACTGGAAGTTCCCGGCCGGATCGGACTACGCGACGCTCGCGAAGCGCTACCGCCGGCACCAGCTCGACCGCAAGGCCGTGACGCCGCTTGCCGAGCGCGTGAAGACGAACCCCGTCCTCAGGCAGGCCGTGGAGGCGCCGGAGATCCGCATCCGTCAGGCGTGGAAGCCCGTGCCGAGCCCCATGCCGTTCCAGCAGCCCGAAGACGAGCCGCCGCTCACGGTGCGCGTCACGTTCGAGCGCGTGAAGGACATTGTCCGCGAGCTGAAGCGGCAGGGCGTCACGAACGCAGAGCTCTGCCTCGTGGGCTGGAACGTCGGCGGGCATGACGGCCGCTGGCCGCAGTCGTTCCCGTCCGAACCCCTTCTGGGCGGCGACGCGAAGCTGAGGGAGGCGGTTGCCGAAGCGCGCGCGGCGGGCTACCTGATCGTGCCGCACGGCAACTTCCTCGACGGCTACCGCATCGCGGACTGCTGGGATGTCGAGTGGACGGTCAAGAACGCGGACGGCACGCCGAAGGAGGTCCCCGGCATGGACTGGGGCGGCGGACGGCCCTATCGCATCTGCCCGCAGCGCGCCTATGAGCGCTTCGCGACGAAGGACATGGACCGCATGGCGGCGCTTGGGTTCAGGGGGATGGGCTACTTCGACGTCGTGTCCATCCTGCCGGCGCCGAACTGCCGCGATCCGCGCCACCCGCTCACGTTCAAGGAGGGCGCGCGGTATTGGGGACTTTGCGCCGAGGAGGCCAAACGGGCGTTCGGGGGCTTTGCGAGCGAAGGGTGCGCGGACCATTTCGCCGCGTCGCTCGACTCGGTGCTGTACGCCTCGTTCGACGACCCCATGAAGATCGCGGACGAATGGCGCGCGGGCAAAGGGCTCGTGAAGCGGCTCGTGCCGATCTTCCAGATCGTCTACAACGGCTTCATCGTCTCGAACCCGTTCTCGTCCACGGTGAACTTCACCGTCCAGCCCCCGTGCTGGCGGCTGAAGCTGCTCGAGTACGGCGGACGCCCGAACTTCTACTTCTACTCGAAGTTCCTCTCGAACGGCAACGACTGGATGGGAAAGGGCGACCTCGGCTGCGCGACGGACGACGAGCTGCGGCGGTCCGTCGCGGCGATCAAGGAGGGGGCCGACCTCTACGCGCGGCTGGTGCGGCTTCAGTATCTGTTCATCGATGGACACCGGGAGCTCGCCGAGGGCGTCTACGCGACGCGCTGGTCGGACGGAACGGAGATCGTCGTCAACTATGCGGACAGGCCCTACGCCCTGCCGGACGGCTCGGCGGTCGCGCCGCTCGGCTGGCGGCTGCGCGGCGAATGAACGACTTGTGACCCGGCCTCGCTTTAGGTCTGCTGACGAGGGGATGCGCTCTTGAAACGCGTCGCGTCCCGGCAGGGACAGCCCCCCTGTCTGTCTTGGTTTTGCGCCCTGGGCCGTGGGGCACCCGCTCCCCGGCCCAGGGCTGGAAGCGGACATGATACCGAAAACGGGATTATGGAAGTAAACGCAACAACCCTCCCCGGGGAGGGTGCATGGGTTTCCGACTCTCCGTCAATCCCGGCCCCTGTTTCCAGCACTCAACGCAAATACCACTTTGCATTCACTTCTGGAAATGACGCGCGGCCGTTCAGGCGATGATCCGCGAGGCGTGAGCGTTCCACGTTCCCCCATTATGGTATAATGTCACCTCATTTGAAGGAGAACAGCTGATGAACTACACCGAGGCCGAGAGGCTGCTGAAGTCGTGCGGGCAGGAACACGTGCTCGCCTATTGGAAGAGGCTCGCGAAGAACGAGCGCAAGGAACTGCTCGCGCAAGTCGCGACGATCGAGCCGAAGAGCCTGCGGCAGTGCGCGGCCGCGCTGGAGACGGGCGGCGACCGGTTCGACTCCTCGACGGGCCTGGCGCCGAAGGTCGCCGAGCTGTCGGGCGCGGCCCTGAAGAAGGCGGTCGCCGCCGGCGAGAAGGAGCTGCGCGCCGGGCGCGTCGCGGCGCTTCTCGTCGCGGGCGGGCAGGGCTCGCGCCTCGGCTACGATGGCCCGAAGGGCTGCTTCTCGATCGGCCCGATCACCGGCGCGCCGCTCTTCTACTTCCACGCGCGCAAGGTTCTCGCGCGCTCGATCCGCTACGGCGCGACGATCCCGTTCTACGTGATGACGAGCGAGGCGAACGACGCGGCGACGCAGAAGTGCTTCGAGGAGAACGACTTCTTCGGCCTCGACCCGAAGAACGTCTTCTTCTTCACGCAGGGCATGTGGCCCGGCATGACGAAGGACGGCAAGATCATCCTCGACCGCCCCGGCCACATCTTCATGAGCCCGGACGGGCACGGTGGCCTGCTCGCGGCGCTCAGGCGGTCGGGCGCGCTGGACGACATGCGCGCGCGCGGCATCAAGTCCGTCTTCTTCTTCCAGGTCGACAACCCGCTCGTCGAGATCGCCGACCCGGCGTTCATCGGCTACCACGTGCTCCAGAAGTCGGAGTATTCGCTCAAGCTCTGCGCGAAGCGCGACCCGTTCGAGAAGGTTGGCATCCCGATGCAGTTCGGCAAGACCTACCGCATGGTCGAGTACACCGAGATGACGAAGGAGCAGTGCCTGCGCGAGAAGGACGGCAAGCTCTACTTCCTCTACGGCTCGCCCGCGATCCACGTCTTCGACCGCGCGTTCCTCGCCCGCGAGGCCGCGAAGGCGATGCCGCTCCACCTCGCGTTCAAGAAGATCCCGTTCGTCGAGAAGGGCAAGGTCGTCCAGCCGAAGGAGCCCAACGGCTACAAGTTCGAGAAGTTCATCTTCGACATCCTGCCGAAGGCGAAGCGCGCGGCGTTCCTCGCGTTCGACCCGAAGGAGGAGTTCTCGCCCGTCAAGAACGCCGAGGGCAGCGACTCGCCCGCGACGTGCCGGGCCGACCTGCGGGCGAAGTGGACGAAGTGGCTGTCCGAGATCGGCGTGACGGTCCCGAAGGGCCTGCCGATCGAGATCGACCCCGTCTACGCGCTGGACGCGAAGGATCTCGCGAAGGTCGGCCTCGCACTGGGGGCCGAGTGACGAACGCGCGTCGCACGGCGGCGTTCGTCGTCGCCCGCTGGCTCCTCACGAAGGAGTTCCCCGCGAACCTCCTGCCCGACGGGCCGGACCGCGCGTTCGTGCAGGATCTCGTCTACACGGTGATCCGCCGGCTGCGGCCCCTGCGGCACGTCCTCGGCGCGTTCGTGAAGCAGTGGCCGAAGGGCGAGCTGGAGGCCCTGCTCTACGTCGGCGCGGCGCAGGTCCTCTACATGGACGACGTGCCCGACTTCGCGGCGGTCAACGAGACGGTCGCGGCGGCGAAGGCGTGCGAGAACCCGTCCGTCGCGCGCGTCGTCAACGGCGTCCTGCGCAACCTCATCCGCCAGCGCGACGCCGTTTCCCTCGGCACGGAGCTGGAGACGTTCCCCACGGCGCTCGTGCGCCGCTGGACGGCGCGCTTCGGCGCGGAGAACGCCGAGCGGCTGGCCGCGTGGCACAACGCGCCGGCCGTCACCTACCTCGCGCGCAGGGGCGGCACGTTCACGCAGCTCGAACGCGGGCAGAAGGTGTCCGGCGTGCCCGGCTTCTCGACAGGCGATTTCATCGTGCAGGATCCGGGCACGCGCCTCGCGGTCGAGCTTCTCGATCCGCAGCCGGGCGAGCGCGTCCTCGACGCCTGCGCCGCGCCGGGCGGCAAGACCGTCCAGCTCGCGTGGCGCGGTGCGGACGTGACGGCGTGCGAGGTCAGCCCCCGCCGCCGCGCACGGCTCCAGGAGAACCTGCGGCGGCTGAAGCTCGCGGACGTGAAGGTTATTGGGGACTTGCGTGACGTGAGGGACAAGCGTCTCAATGCTCAGACATTCGATTATTCGACGATTCGCCCATTCGATCATTTCCCCAAGGTCCTCGTCGATGCGCCGTGCTCCAACACGGGCGTCTTCCGGCGGCGGCCCGACGCGCGGTGGAACTGGAGCGCGGAGAAGCTCGCCGAGCTCGTGAGGCTTCAGGCGGAGATCCTCGACGCGGCGGCGGCGCACGTCGCGCCGGGCGGCACGCTCGTCTACTCGACGTGCTCGAACGAGCCGGAGGAGAACGGCGAGCAGGTCGAGGCGTTCCTCGCGCGCCACCCCGACTTCACCCTGCGGGCGGCGAAGGAGTCCGTGCCGTTCGAGACGGGCCACGACGGAGCCTTCGCCGCCGCGCTCGTTCGGGACGGCGGCCGCGCGCAGGCATAGCGCGCCTGTTCGGCCTTGACGCGGCAAAGTGCGGCATGATAAACTATCATCACATGATGAAAAAGGCATTGAACCAGATCGTTTCGTTTACCGGCGTGCTGGAGGTCGTCCATGCGCTCCCGGGGCGGCTGAGGCTGAGGATTCCCTCGCTCGCGCAGCGCGCACGGGCGATGGCGGAGTTCGCCGCGAGCCTGAAGCGGCTCGACGGCATTTCGGCGGTCTCGGTGAACCCGACCCTCGGCACGGCGCTCGTTCGCTATGACGCGGCGAAGCTCACGCCGTCGCTCGTGGTGGCCGCCGCGACGCACGGCTTCGACTTCGAGACGGCGTTCCGCAGCCACCGCTCGCTTGTGGGCGGCGAGCTGAACGCCATTCACTATGCGCTCAACCAGGCGGTGCTGCGCCGTTCGGGCGGCGTCTTCGACATTCCGGCGCTGATGACGGTGCTGCTGATCGTCACGTTCGTGCGCGGCATCACGGGGCGCGGCGGCCCGAAGTTCTCGCCGCTTGCGGTGCTCTGGTGGCTGCACCGCTCGCTTTCGCGCACGGGAGACTGAAGACGATGAATCCGCTCATCCAGGCCTACCTGAAGTGCGTCGGCGGCATCCGCATCGTGCATTCGCTGCCGGGGCGCGTCCGCGTCGCCATCGGCGGCGTGCGCCAGTATCCCGAACTGGCGGCGAAGTTCGCGGGGCTCTTCCGCGACTGCGTGCTGAAGCGCCCGGGCGTGACGGACGCCGAGCTCTGCCTCGTGACGGGGAACCTGCTCGTGCGCTACGACCCCGACAGGACGTGCGAGGCCGAGATCACCGCGTGGCTTGATTCCTCTTGGCGGGCGTTCACGCTGTTCCTCGGCGGGCTGGGCGACGTCGACGCGATGGACGAGGCGGGCGTGGCCGCCGCCGTCGCGCGCTTCGTCGCGACCCTGTAGCCGCGCCGCGTCAGGCGGTCGCCTTTCGGAAAGTCGCGGGTCGGGTTGTCATGAAAGCTCCTTCTGCCTTTTGTCTGTCGTCGTCTGTCCGTGAGTTCAGGCCTTGCTCCTGATCAGCCGGTTCGTGACGGCCTGGATGCCGAACTCCAGCACGAGCAGGATCGCGCCAAGGCCGAAGAGCGCGCTCTTGTGAAGGCCGTCCGCCTCGGCGAAGTCGTTCGCGATCGTCGCGGCGATCGTCGTGCAGCCGTCGAAGAGCCCCGTCGGGATTCCCGTCACGCCGCCGACGAGTCCGCTTTTTGACCACACTTTTCGAAGCGCGGACGGCCCTTGACAACCAGTGGCCGGAAATGGTATTGTTTCAACCGTCGTTGGGGGTGCATTTTGCGTTGGGGGTGCATTTTGCGGCCCTCGCGTTTTCGTGTCCGTTTGCTTGCGTGTCGGTTCACTTGCCAGGCCTGCCAGTCAGGCGAAAGGAGCAGGATATGAAGGTCGTTCGGATAAGTCTCGGAACTCTTGGCGCGCTCGGCGCGTGCGTTGCCGGCCCGGCCTACGCCGCAAACTGGACGGTGTCGTTCGACCCGGCCGCGCCCGTCCACACGAACGGGTGGGATCTGTCACAGTCAAGTGCGCAGGAAAAGACGTCGCAGTCTCCTGCCGGACGAAAGCTTGCGCCTAAAAGCAAGGGCGACACGGTTGCCATTGAAAGTCCTGTCCATTCGGCCCGCATTCGCACCGTCTCGCTCGCGTTCAAGTGCGTTAAAGCAGGGACTGGAAACTCGTCAAAGGTCGAAGTCCTTGGCCGCGCCGCAACAGGCACCGGCTACCGGATTCTCTTTTCCGAGTCGGGGCTGCCCGGCTCGCCGACAAATCTCTGCTCCGATTCCTACGCGACGCCGCTGGCCGATTTCGACTGCCGACAGGTCAAGATCGCCTACACGAAAGACAGCGGAAACCTGGTCTTGTCCTCCGTGACCTTTGAGGACGACGCGATTCGCGCCGAGCCGCCGACAAGCCTGCGCACGGAGGTCGTGGATGCCGCCGCGCGCCGCGTGCGCGTGAGCTGGGATCTCGCGGAGGGCCTTTCGGAAAGCGAATGGCGCACGTTCAGCACCGCGACCGCCGGTGGCATCGGCGACTCCGAGACGCTGTGGCGGAAGTCGTTCGACAGCGTGCCCGCCGCAGAGAAGGCAACGAAGCTCGGCGCAACCGATTTGGCGTCGCTTGGCCTCGCCGATTGGGACTCGTTGAACGTGCGTCGGCCGTCCGTTGCGGGCGCGTTGCTCATCGGATGGGACTCTCACGAGTCCGGCTCGCTGACCATGCCGCCGCCGAGGCGTGATCTCGCGGAAGGGCACACGCTTGTCATTCGCGCGGCGACCCGTGACGTCAGCATGGGCGTCCTTCCTGTTTCCGTCATTTCGGGCGTCGTGACGTCGCATGTGGCGGACGTTGCGATCACGAAGACACCACGTGACTGTCCTGTTCCCCTGCCCGCGCTCGCGGACACCGACCGCATCTTTGTCCACTCCATCACCAACTACGCTTCCGAGCAGACGCTCATCTACGACCTCGCCATCTGCGCGCCGGGCGCCTACGTGCCGGAATCCGTCGTCACGAACGCCGCATCCGACGTGTCGCCTGGCGTCGGCAACGCGGCCGAGGTGACCGTGCCGACGGGCGGCACGAACCTCTGGCTCGAGGCGCGCACGGCCTACGGCGGCGAGCGGTCGGCGTGGACGGATCCGTTTCGCGTGGCGCTTGCCGACTCGAAGCCGGCGGAAGGCGGTGGAGAGGGGAAAGACGATCCGCCCGGCCTTGCGGCCCCGTCGCGCATTCGCGCGGGCCGTCTGCCCGACGGGCGGATTCGCGTCGGCTGGAACGTGCCGGACGGCGCGACGAACGTGAGGCTGCGCGTGTGGTCGGTCGCGCGGACGTCCGGCGGCCTCGACGCCGTGACGGAAGACGACGTCCTCTGGCGCGAGACGTTCGCCGCCGCACCGGCCACCAACAGCACCGTCAGCGTCAACAGCGAGGAGAAGTTCCGCCTCTACACGGACCGTGGCGCGGGCGGCTGGGATGCCGCGCGCAGCGTTTCGGCGGCCCTGGCGACGGAGGCGTCCGCCCTCAAGATCGGGACGGAGGAGAAGACGGGCGCGCTCGTCTCAAAGCGGCTGGGCGTGTCCGGGGACGGACTCACGCTCGTCGTGACGGCCAAGCGCGGCACGGGCAAGGAGAACTCGGGCGTCACGCTCCGTGCGGCGACGCTTTCGGCCGATGGCGCCCAGACGAACGAGCTTGGGCGTTCGGCGACGCTCGCCGCCGGCTGGACGGAATGCGCCTTCCCGATTCCAGGCACGTGCGCGGACGGCGAGTCGCTGCTCATCGAATCCGTCTTCGGCACACCGAAAGACGGGCGCGCCCTGCTGGACGACATTGCGATTGTCCGCAACTACACGGCGGTGGCCGTCGGCACCAACGAGCATCTGCTCGCCGACTGCGGCGTGTCCGCCGCCTACGATCTCGCGGCGGCTGACGGGGATGCGGCGCTTTTCGTCTCGCTTGCGGCGCAGGACGCGGACGGGCTGTGCAGCGACTGGACGGAGCCGCTGACGATTGACCCTGCCGCGCTCGCGGACTGGCGCGAGAGGGTCGTGACGATGCAGGGGGTGGACGTCTCGACCGCTTTCGCCTTGGAAGACGTGCCGTCGCCCGGCGGCAAGAGCTGGGACATCTCGGAATCGCCGTTCCGCTTTCTCGTCCAGGGAGAAGAGCGATTCGAGCTGACGAGCCGCGACGCGGCGAAACAGCTGAATGTCGGCGCCTATGTCTGCACGAACGTCTTCGGCGCGAACTGGGCCGTGCTCGTGCCGGGTTCGCCCGACACCGTTGCCGAGGTGAAGGACGCTGAATGCCGCCTGACGATCCGCACGGACGCCTTCGCCGCGCGCCGCCTCGAGCTGACAGGCGTCTTCGCCCAGCTCAACGCGGCCAACACGTGCGAGAAGTCGCTGGCGATCCAGTGCCGGGCGATCCGTCCGGACGGCACGGCAAGCGACTGGACGACGGTGGGCGAATACAGATCGACCTACACGGTGGCGGACATCGCGCCGGATCTCGCGAGCACGCGGACGAATGTCACGTGCGCGGCCGATTTCCGCCTCCCGCGCGGCGCGACGGTCGAGGCGCGCGTCTACTGCCGCAAGGCGTACGAGTCGGGGCGCGAGGCCCCGCTCGGCTTCCGCGACTTCCGCGTGCGCGTCCTCGGCGTGGGGACGAGCCTCCTGTACATCGTTCGCTGATGCGGCCGTTTGCGCCGACCGCGCTCACAAGCAACGTTCGCGAATTGGTCGGACGTCGCCGGGTGCCCTACCAATGTCCGCTCAAAAATGATATACTTCCCGAAACCGTCTCGTCAGGCGACTGTCTGGCCGGAATCGCTTTAACCATGTCTGAAACACTACTCAAAATCCGGAACCTGCGCAAGTCCTTCGGCTGCCTTGAAGTCCTCAAGGGTCTTTCGACGGACATCCGTCCCGGCGAGGTCGTCGTCATGATCGGCCCGTCCGGCGGCGGCAAGTCGACGTTCCTCCGCTGCATGAACCTCCTCGAGCAGCCGACCGAGGGCGAGATCGTCTTCGACGGCACGGACATCGTCCGGGCGGACGAGGCGACGAAGAACCGCCTCCGCAGCGAGATGGGGATGGTCTTCCAGCACTTCAACCTCTTCCCGCACCTCTCGATCCTCGACAACATCACGCTCGCGCCGCGCCTCGTGCGCGGCAAGGCGAAGGACGTCGCGGCGCGCGAGGCGCTCGCCCTCCTCGACCGCGTGGGGCTCGCCGACAAGGCGGCGGCCTATCCGCAGCAGCTTTCGGGCGGCCAGAAGCAGCGCGTCGCGATCGTCCGCTCGCTCGCGATGGAGCCGAAGGTGATGCTCTTCGACGAGCCGACGTCCGCGCTCGACCCGGAGATGGTCGGCGAAGTCCTCGACGTCATGAAGGACCTCGCGAAGAACGGCATGACGATGGTCGTCGTCACGCACGAGATGCGCTTCGCCCGCGACGTGGCGAGCCGCGTCCTCTTCCTCGAGGGCGGCACGATTGCCGCCGAGGGCGCGCCGGACGAGATCTTCGGTCGGAAGCACGGGGGGCGTCTCGGCGAATTCCTCGGCAAGATCCAAGGTGAACTCAACTCCAAAAACTAAGGAAACACAGAAATGAAGAAACTCATGCTCGCTCTCGCCGCAGCCCTCGCGCTCGTCGGCTGCTCCCAGCGCTCCACCCTCACGGACGGCAGGTTCATCGTCGGCTTCGACGCCGAGTTCCCGCCCTACGGCTTCAAGGATGGCACGGAGTACAAGGGATTTGACCTCGACCTCGCCCGCGAGGTGTGCGCGCGGCGCGGCTGGACGTTCGTCGCCTGCCCGATCAACTGGGACGCGAAGGACATGCAGCTCAACTCCGCGAAGATCGACTGCATCTGGAACGGCTTCACCATGCAGAGCCGCGAGAACGACTACGAGTGGAGCCCGGCCTACGTCGACAACTCGCAGGTCGTGCTCGTGAAGGCCGGCTCGCCGGTCAAGGCGCTCAAGGACCTCGCGGGCAAGACGGTCGCCGTGCAGACCGACACGCCCGTCCAGAAGGCCCTGTCGGGCAAGGACGGGGAGAAGCCCGCCGTCGCCGCGCTCGGCAAGACCTTCAAGGAGCTGCGCGTCACGGCCGACTACAACTCCGCCGTCATGGCGCTGGAGTCCGGCGCGGTCGATGCGGTCGCGCTCGACGTCGGCGTCGCGAAGAAGAAGATGGCCGACATGCCCGGCAAGTTCGTGCAGCTGGACGAGATCATCATGAAGGAGACGTTCGGCATCGGCTTCAAGAAGGGCAACGTCGCGCTCCGCGACCGGGTCGTCGAGACGTTCCGCGCGATGGTCGCCGACGGCACGGCCGCGAAGATCTCCGCGAAGTGGTTCGACGGCAAGGACGTCATCATCCTGCGCTGACCTTTTGCGATGGGCCTGGCGTCGCTGCTCGTTGACCTGCTGAAGGGGCTTGGCGTCTCCGTCGAGCTCTTTCTCCTGACGCTCGTCTTCGCGCTGCCGCTCGGCCTCTTCGTCGCGTTCGGGCGGATGTCGAGGCGCCTCGTCGTCCGCCAGGCGTGCCGCATCTACATCTCGGTGCTGCGCGGCACGCCGCTCATGCTGCAGCTGCTGTTCGTCTACTTCGGGCCGTACTACCTCTTCCGCGTCTCGCTTTCCGGCTATTCGCCGTTCGTCGGGGCCGTCGTCGCGTTCGCGCTCAACTACGCGGCCTACTTCGCCGAGATCTACCGCGCGGGCATCGAGTCGATCGATCCGGGGCAGCGCGAGGCGGCGGCGTCGCTCGGCCTCGGCCGCGCCCGCACGTTCGCGCACGTGGTCTTCCCGCAGGTCGTCAAGCGCATCATCCCGCCGGTCACGAACGAGGTGATCACGCTCGTGAAGGACACGTCGCTCGCGTTCACGCTCTCGGTGATGGAGATGTTCACCGTCGCGAAGATGGCGGCCGCCGCGAACACGACAATGGCGCCGCTCATCGCCGCCGGCGTCTTCTACTACGTCTTCAACGGCCTCGTCGCGTGGGCGATGGCGCGGCTGGAGCGTCACTTCGCCTACTACGAGTGAACGGGCGAAGGGAGATCAGTTTCGGGAGAAGTAAAATGGACAAACTTACGGAAATCAGCTGGGAAGACTACGCGAAGCTTTCGCTGGACGCCAAGCGTCCGTACCTGGAGCGCGAGGAGGGGGACGGGCTTCCCTACCACACGCTCTTCGCGCAGCAGTTCGACCGCGCGACGCTCGAGCGGCTCTGCGCGCTCGCGAACCGCATCCGCTTCATCAACAAGTCGAAGGAGGGCGCGCTCTACCTGAAGAATGTCCTCGCGCACAAGCGCGCGATGCTCTACTTCTCGCAGCCGAGCTCGCGCACGTTCCTCTCGCACCTCGCCGCCTGCCAGCTGCTCGGCATCACGACCGGCAGCGTGCGCGACGCGGCGACGTCGTCCGAGTTCAAGGGCGAGTCGAAGGAGGACTCGATCCGCACCTTCTCGTCGTACTTCGACATGATCATCATGCGCAGCCCCGAGCGGGGGCTTGCGGAGAAGATGGCGTGGGAGCTCTCGAACTCGGACCGTCCGATCCCGATCCTGAACGCCGGCTCGGGCAAGGACCAGCACCCGACTCAGGCGCTCCTCGACGTCTACACGCTGATGCGCTCGTTCGAGAGGTCGGGCGGCATCGACGGCAAGACCGTGACGTTCTGCGGCGACCTCATGCGCGGGCGCACGGTGCGCTCGCTCTCCTACCTCCTCACGAACTTCCGGAACGTGAAGCAGGTCTTCGTCGCGCCGCAGGAGCTTCAGGTCCCGGCGGACGTCGTGATGATCCTCGCGAAGAAGGGCATCTCCTTCGAGGTCTGCGACAGCCTGCGCGACGCGGTGAAGATCTCCGACGCGGTCTACATGACGCGCATCCAGGACGAGTGGGACTCGTCGAAGGGCGCGTCCGCGCGCATCGACACCTCGCGCTTCAAGTTCGGCGCGGAGGAGCTGAAGCTGCTGAAGCCGACGGGCGCGATCCTCCATCCGCTGCCGCGCCGCGACGAGATCGCGACGTGCTGCGACCGCGACCCGCGCGCGATGTACTGGCGGCAGATGCGCAACGGCATGTGGATCCGCGCGGCGCTCATCGCCGCGACGTTCGGCTTCGAGCGGACGATCATGGACTGCGGCTACTGACGGGCGCATGTCCTCCGCGCAGGATCTCATCTATGGCGCGCGCGTGGCGCACGTGCGCGAACTCCAGGCGGCGCTTGCGAAGGCGAAGGCCGAGAACGCGGCGTTGCGGGACGAAAATGCCGCGCTGAAGGCGCATCTTGACTTCGCGCTCCTGGCGGCAGAAGACCTGCGGCGCCTCCCGCCGGAAGGGCGGCTGGAGGTCTGGGACGGATGGAATCTCGTTCTCGGCGCGTCGAAGGCGGCCCCGGATCGCCGTTCGCTGATTGCGCAGGCACACGAACGGCTGGCGCAGGCGCAGGCGTTGCGGATCTGGATTGTCTTCGATGGCGCGGACGAGCGTGTTTCACGCGAAGACCGTCTGCGCGTTTCCTACACGGGCGGCACGGGCGAGCATCGGGCGGATCGCCTCATCGTCGCGTTTGTGCGCATGGCCGCCTATTTGGGGCTGGCCGATCGGCTGTCCGTCTGGACGCACGACAGGGATTTCGCGCGCGACGTGCGACGGTACTCGGTGGCGGTGCTGCCGTAGGTCTGGCGGAACTGCATGGCGAGATTCGGAAAGATTGCCGTGCCGATGCAGTTCATCATCGAGACCGCGAGGCGCCACGCCGAATCGGTTCCCCGCGACACGTCTACCTCCGCATTTATATAAATGCGGAGGTAGACGCCGGACTCCCGGGAGACGGCCTTCTTGTCGTCCCGCGAACGAACGGGAGTCCCGTGAAACTGCGCGGGAGACGCCGCGTCAGAACGCACGGCAGGCGGAGCTCGTCGACCTTCGCGGCGAGGAACGCGACGGTCTTGAAGCTCGCCTCGCTCTCGGCCGAGCAGCCGACGAACGCGGCGTAGTGCTTCAGCCTGTAGTCCTCGACCAGGTAGCGGAACGGGAAGCGGTCGGCGAAGAGGACGGTCTTGCGCGCGGCCTTCGCGACCGTCTGCGCATAGCGTGCGTCCAGCTCGCGCAGCCGCGCCGCGTAGGCAGCGGCGTTCGCGCGGTAGTCGGCGGCATGGGCGGGGTCGAGCGCGGCGATCTGCACGGCCATCGCATCGACCAGCCGGACGGCGAAGCGGAGCGAGAGCCAGACGTGCTCGTCGTTCTCGACCTCCTCGGGGCCGTGGTCATGGTCGTCGTGGCCATGGTCGTCTTCGTCCCTCCCGTGCGCGTGTCCGTGGTCGTGGTCATGGTCGTCTTCGGCCTGCATGCCTTCGACGACCTCCTCGGCCTTGACGGCGTCGCGGAGCGTCTCCATGAAGTCGAGGACGCCCTGCCCCGCCTTCCTCTTACGCTCGACCAGCGGCTCCGCCCAGCCGTCGGACTCGCCGCCGACGTGGATGAAGAGGTCGCTGCGCAGGATATGCGCGACGTCCTTCGGACGCGCGGCCGGTGTGGGTGCGGCCGAAGCCGCGAGAAGTGTGGCGACAGACAGCGCCGCCACGGCAAAAAGTGGATGTTTCATGTGTTTCCTTTCGTTGAGACTGATGAAATGAGCTGCCGTATGAGAGGAAGCCCGCAAAGGCTTCGTCCGGCGCTCATTCATTGAATCTCACGGAAAGGAAACGGAGGGTGGTCGCCGGCGCGCGGTAGACGGGGGGCCGCGAGACCGCCGCGACGGCGGGAAGCCGGGGCAGGCGGAGGACGTCGCCGCCCAACGCGCTGCCCACGAGCTGGAAGTTGTCGAGGCACGCCCGCATCTCCTGGTACACGGGGCAGTCGTGCCCGTCGCAGTCGTGGTCGGCCTCGGCCACGACGAAGAGTCCGGAAAGGGCGAGGACGGCCAGCAGGAACGCGGCGCACAGCGCGGCGAAAACCTTGCGGCTCCGGGCGTTCGGACGGAAGGGGGTGGGGATCGGAACGAGTGCCGATGTCGGAGACGGCACGTCAGGCGCGTGCGCCCGGCGCGTTGAGCTGGGGCCCGTTCGCGGCGGACGTCACCGCTCCGCTTTCGTGCGCAGACCGCAGCGAACGCCAGACGTGCCTTCTACGGCCTTTTGCGCATCCATTCACCTCGTCCGTCTCGGCCCTGCCAATTGCCGCCGGAGAAGCGGCTTTTCCTGAACGGCTTGCGCTCTTCACGGCGTTCGGCGAACGGCTCGAAGTCCGTGCCGTCGAGCGTGGGCAGACTGTGGGGGGGGGGGGGGGGGGGGGGGGGGGGGGGGGCGGGGGGGGGGGGGGGGGG
>CAKUGW010000006.1 GCA_934654805.1 uncultured Kiritimatiellota bacterium | reverse complement strand
AGGACAGCCCTAACGGCTCAACACCCAAAGTTAGGATTTAGTTCTGGAATCCAAGTTTAGTTCCGGACGCGGCGCCGCAAGAATATTTGTCTGCGCGGCAACAAGCGGATGAGGGAAGACGAGCGTTCCGCCGCGGAGAGGCATGCCCGCCGCGACAGGCGGGTGCTCGACGGCCTTTGCCGCCGGTGCCCTTGATTTTCGCCGCGAAATTCGGTATTCTATCCGTCCTACGTTTCGACTCAAGAAAGAAAAGGAGAAGAGAAAGTCATGAGACCCGGTTTGATGCAAATCCTCATCTGCGTGCTGATCATCGCGGTGCTGTTCGGCGCGAAGAAGATCCCCGAGCTCGCGCGCTCGATCGGCAAGGCGAAGGGCGAGTTCAAGAAGGGCCTTCAGGAAGGCGAGAAGGAACTGTCCGAGGCCGACGCCGCCGAAGCGGCCGAAAAGGCCGCCGAGCCCGCGAAGGAGCTCGTCTGACCGAACTCGTCCGAGAGCGGCTGAAGTCCGTTCCCGACCGCCCCGGCTGCTATCTCATGCGAGATCGCCGGGGCGTCATCATCTACGTCGGCAAGGCGAAGAACCTGCGCCGCCGCGTCTCCTCGTACTTCCGCGCGGGCGCGCGGCATCCGCCGAAGGTGCGCTCGATGGTCGAGACGGTCTACGACTTCGAGTTCATGACGGTGAAGAACGAGGCCGAGTCGCTCCTCACGGAGGCGTCGCTCATCAAGAAGTACAAGCCGCGCTTCAACATCCTCATGCGGGACGACAAGCGCTACCTCGCGCTCCGGGCCGACCCGACGGCGGACTGGCCGCGCTTCGCCTGCTGCCGGATCGTCCGCGACGACGGCGCGCGCTACTTCGGCCCGTTCCCGTCCGCGCCCGTCGTCCGCGCCGCGAAGGACTTCGTCGAGAAGCGCTACGGCATCCGGGAGTGCGACTGCCTCGCGCCCGACGAGGCGGCGCACCGCCACTGCCTCGCGAACGTCATCCGCCACTGCTCGGCGCCGTGCCTCGGCCAGGTGACGCGCGAGGACTACCGGGCGCGCTTCGAGGAGGCGTGCGCGTTCCTGGAGGGGAAGCGACCCGAAGTCCTGGGCGAGGTCGAGGCGCGCATGAGGGACGCGGCGGCGAAGGGCGACTTCGAGGCGGCGGCGCGCTGGCGCGACACGCTCTTCGCCCTGAAGGACATGACGAAGGCCCACTTCGTGCGCCGGTCGCCGCACCTGCGCGAGGAGGAGGCGCAGCGCGGCCTTGCGGAGCTGGCGGACGCGCTGGGGCTTGCCGCGCCGCCGCGCATCATCGAGTGCGTCGACATCTCGAACCTCTTCGGCACGCACAACGTCGCCTCGCTCGTCGTCGCGCGCGACGGGCTGCCCGACGGGCGCTGGTACCGGCATTTCAGGATCCGGTCGTTCGCGGGCGCGGACGACCCGCGCGCGATGGCGGAGGTCGTGCGCCGCCGCTACGGCCCCGACTCGACGCTGCTCGCGACGTCGCCGCGCGCCGACCTCTACATCTGCGACGGCGGCGAGACGCAGCTCCGGGCGGCGCGCGCCGCCTTCGCCGAGCTCGGCGTCACGGACATCCCGACCGTCGGCCTCGCCAAGCGCCAGGAGGAGGTCGTGCTGGACGACGGGCGGCCGAACGTCTTCCTGCCGCGCGATTCGCAGGCGCTCATGGTCATCACGCGCCTCCGCGACGAGGCGCACCGCTTCGCCATCACCTACCACCGCAGCCTGCGCGAGCGGACGATCCGCGAGTCGGCGCTGGACGAGGTGCCGGGCATCGGCGAGGCGAAGAAGGTGAAGCTGCTCCGGGCGTTCCGGTCGGTCCGCGGCATCGCGCGCGCGCCCGTCGAGGAGATCGCGTCCGTCGCGGGCGTGAGCGCGGCGGTCGCCGCCGAGGTCCTGCGCACGGCGCGGACGGCGGCGGGGGAGAGGCTGTAAGACGAAGAGAGGGCAAGAAAGGAAAGGACATGGGCTGGAAAGGCATGGCACTGGGCGGATGGATCGGCGGCGTCTTTGGCGGACCCCTGGGGGCGCTGCTGGGCGCGGCGTTCGGCCATCAGGTCGAGAAGCGCCTGCGCGGCGACGCGCCGACGCGGCGCACGGCGTCTTCCACGCCGTACCGCGACCTCTCCGCCCGCCGGCGGTCGATGATCTTCTGCGCCTCGGCGGCGGCGATGCTCGCGAAGATGGCGAAGGCGGACGGCCGGATCTCGCGCGACGAGATCGACGGCGTCGAGGCGGCGTTTGCGCGGCTCGGCTTCACGTCCCTCGCCCGCGACTACGCGATCAACGTCTTCCGCAAGGCGAAGGACGACGCGCACACGATCTACCAGTATGCGGACGAGTTCGCCGCCGCCGTCGAGTCCGTCGAGGTGCGCGAGCTCCTCTACGAGATCCTCTGGGACGTCGCGTGCGCCGACGGCACGGTGGGCGAGGCCGAGCGCGCGATTCTCCAGCGGATGCCCCGTGCGCTGAGGATCCGCGCGGACTGGTACGCATTCTTCGCCCAGCAGCGCCTCGGCGCGGGCGGCCGCCGCGCGGCCGCGCCGCAGGACGAGCTGAAGGAGGCCTATGCCGTCCTCGGCGCGAAGCCGTCCGACTCGCCGGAGGCGCTGAAGGCGAAGTACCGTGCGCTCGCGAAGAGGAACCATCCCGACGCGCTGCGCGCGCAGGGACTGCCCGACGAGCTCGTCGGCAAGGCGACCGCGCGCATGGGCCGCATCAACGCCGCGTGGGCGACGGTGCGCGCCGCGCGTGGCCTCTGACGGCAGATTTGCTATAATACGCAGACACGGCGGAGACCGCCGCATGGTGAAATAAGTAAGAAGTAAGAAGTAAGAAGGAAGAAGTAAGAAGTAAGGAAGGAAGAAGGAGAGAAGCATGGATACGGAAATGTCCGACAAGTGGCAGCATCTCGACGAGGCGATGGCGCGCTCGTCCCGAAAGACGATCAAGGAGCTTTTTGCGGAGGATCCCGCGCGCGCGGCGACGTTCTCCCTCGAGGCGGCGGGCTGGTTCCTCGACTACTCGAAGAACCGCATCGACCGCGACGTGATGAAGGCGCTCGTGAAGCTCGCCGAGGAGTCGAACCTCAAGGCCGAGATCGAGCGGATGTTCACGGGCGAGAAGATCAACGCGACGGAGGGCCGCGCGGTGCTGCACACGGCGCTCCGCAACTGCGACCCGAAGGCGCAGGTGTTCGTGGACGGCCGGGACGTGATGCCCGACGTGCGCGCGGTCCTGATGCAGATGGGCGACTTCTCCGACCTCGTGCGGCAGGGCAAGTGGCGCGGCTTCACGGGCAAGCGCATCAAGTACGTCGTCAACATCGGCATCGGCGGCTCCGACCTCGGCCCCGTCATGGCGAACCTCGCGCTCACGCCCTACGCGAAGCGGACGCTCCGGTTCTTCTTCGTCTCGAACGTCGACTCGACGCACCTCGCCGAGACGCTGCGGCAGGTGAAGCCGGCCGAGACGCTGTTCATCGTCGCCTCGAAGACGTTCACGACGCAGGAGACGATGTCCAACGCCGAGGCGGCGAAGGACTGGCTCGTGAAGGCGCTCGGCGACGAGAAGGCCGTCGCGAAGCACTTCGTCGCGCTCTCGACGGCGGCGAAGGAGGTCGCCGCGTTCGGCATCAGCCCCGCGAACATGTTCCCGTTCTGGGACTGGGTGGGCGGCCGCTACTCGCTGCCCTCGGCGATCGGGCTCTCGCTCATGATCGCGATCGGGCGCGCGAACTACGCGAAGTTCCTGAAGGGCTACTGGAAGATGGACAAGCACTTCCGCACGGCGAAGCTGGAGCGGAACATGCCGGTCATCCTCGCGCTGCTCGGCATCCTCTACTCGAACGGCTACGGGGCGGAGACGTACTGCTGCCTCCCGTATGACCAGTACCTCGCGCGCTTCCCGGCGTACCTCCAGCAGATGGACATGGAGTCGAACGGCAAGGGCGTCGACAGGGACGGGAACGTCGTCGACCGCGAGACGGGGCCGATCGAGTGGGGCGAGCCGGGCACGAACGGGCAGCACTCGTTCTACCAGCTCATCCACCAGGGCACGCACCTCATCCCGTGCGACTTCATCGGCTGCTCGCGGACGCACAACCCGATCGGCGACCTGCACGACAAGCTGATGGCGAACCTCTTCGCGCAGACGGAGGCGCTCGCGTTCGGCAAGACGGCCGAGCAGTGCCGCGAAGAGGGCGTGCCGGAGAGCCTCGTGCCGTTCAAGACGTTCGAGGGGAACCGCCCGACGAACACGCTGCTCTGCGACGAGCTGACCCCCGAGACGCTCGGCGCGCTCATCGCGCTCTACGAGCACAAGGTCTTCACGCAGGGCGTGATCCTGAACATCTACTCGTTCGACCAGTGGGGCGTGCAGCTCGGCAAGGTGCTCGCGAAGGGCGTCCTCTCCGACCTCACGGCCGAGGCGCCGTCGGGGCGGCACGACGCCTCGACGAACCAGCTCATCGCCCGCTACCGCGCGGCGGTCTGCCGCTGACGCATGCCCTCAGGGCGAAAAACCGAAAAAGGAAAAGCAAGACAATGAACATGAAGAGACTCATCCTTCCGATGCTGGCGGCGGCCGTCGCCGGCTGCTGCACGGCCAACGGCCCGAAAGATTCGGGCACGACCTTCGCGCGCGACGCGCTTCGGCCCTACGTGGATTCCGGCGAGCTGCCGGGCGCGATCAGCGTCTTCTACAAGGGCGGCGTTCAGGAGACGTGCGCGATCGGCTACGCGGACGTCGCGGCGAAGCGCAAGATCAAGCTGGACGACGTCTACATGCAGTGCTCGCAGACGAAGGGCTTCTGCGGCGTGACGATCGCGAAGCTCGTGGAGGAGGGGAAGATCACGCTCGACGACCCCGTCTCGAAGTACCTGCCGGAGTTCAGGACGCTCTGGGTCGACGCCGGGGAGTCGAACGGCGTGCGGACGCTCGTGAAGGCGAAGAACGTCCTCACGGTCCGCATGGTGCTGAACCACACGGGCGGCTTCCCGTTCGAGATCTGCGCGAAGCAGGGCAACATCAGGGGCGGCGGCTGGTCGGGCGGCGCGCCGCTCCGGCAGACGGCGGCGATCGCGGCGGCCTCGCCGCTCCTGTTCGAGCCGGGCACGAAGGTGCAGTACTCGAACACGGGCATCGACATCGGCGCGGCGGTCGTCGAGGTCGTGACGGGGATGCACTGGGAGGACTACCTCCAGCAGACCGTCCTCGACCCGCTCGGCATGAAGGACACGACGTTCTGGCCGACGGACGCGCAGCTCGCGCACCTCGTCGAGAGCTACACCTGCCAGTCGAACGCGCCGGCGGCCTACCTCTACGAGCACGCGATGGAGCAGCGGCCCTACAACGACCGCGGGCGCATCTTCGCCTCGGCGGGCGCGGGCCTCTGGACGACGGCGAACGACCAGCTCAAGTTCTACAAGATGCTCATGAACCTCGGCGTCGGCGACAACGGCGTGCGGATCCTCAAGGAGGAGACGGTGAAGTCGATCCTCGCGGTCTCGACGCGCCCGGAAGGGCTCGGCGGCTACTCGCTCGGCCTCGCCGCGCCGGTGAAGGACGGCGACGACCAGTGGTTCGGCCACGGCGGCGCGTGGGGCACGAACTGCATGGTCAACTGGCACCGCAAGGAGCTGAAGCTCTGGGCCGTGCAGCTCGAGGGCGGGCCACGCCCGTGGGACAAGGCGCGCGGCGCGGCGGAGAAGAAGTTCTTCCAGTACGTGATCGACAACTCCGGCGCGAACGCCTACACGGGGCGCGTGAAGTAAGGCAGGGAAGCGAAGAAGATGTTTGAGGGAACGGTATTCGGGCGGCTCGACCAGAAGCTGCAGCAGGCGATTTCGGAGGCGGGGTACGCGAAGCCGACGCCGATTCAGGAGCAGGCGATCCCCTACCTGCTGGACGGGCGCGACCTGATCGGCATCGCCCAGACGGGCACGGGCAAGACGGCGGCGTTCATGCTGCCGATCCTGAACCGCCTCGTCAAGGTGCGGCGCCCGCGCCACATCGGCCACCCGCGCGCGCTCGTCCTCTCGCCGACGCGCGAGCTCGCCGCGCAGACGGCGGAGAACGTGCGCAAGTACGCGAAGCACGCGAACCTGCCGTTCGCCTGCGTCTTCGGCGGCGTCTCGCAGTACGGCCAGGTCAAGGACGTCAAGAAGGGCGCGGAGATCGTGATCGCCTGCCCCGGCCGGCTCATCGACCTCATGACGCAGGGCGTCCTCTACCTCGACCTGGTCGAGTGCTTCGTCCTCGACGAGGCCGACCGCATGCTCGACATGGGCTTCCTGCCGGACATCAAGCGCATCATCTCGAAGCTGCCGAAGGCGCGCGAGTCGCTGTTCTTCTCCGCGACGATGTCGCCGGCGATCGCGAAGCTCGCGGGCGAGCTCGTCACGGACCCCGTGAAGATCGAGATCTCGCCCGAGACGCCGACGGTCGACCGCATCAACCAGAAGGTGATGTTCGTCGAGAAGGCCTGCAAGGACTCGCTGCTCATCCATCTCCTGAAGACGCATCCCGAATGGACGAAGGTCATCGCCTTCACGAAGATGCGCCACGGGGCGGACCGCATCGTCAAGAAGCTCGCGCGCGAGGAGATCCCCTGCGCGGCGATCCACTCCGACAAGACGCAGAACCAGCGCACGCGCGCGCTGGACGGCTTCCGCAAGGGGCAGGTGCGCGTCCTCGTCGCGACGGACATCGCGAGCCGGGGCATCGACGTGCCGGACGTCTCGTGCGTCGTCAACATGGAGCTGCCGCTGGAGACGGAGAGCTACGTGCACCGCATCGGCCGCACGGCGCGCGCCGGCGAGTCGGGCGCGGCGATCTCGTTCGTGACGGGCGAGGAGCGCGGCCAGCTCAAGGCCGTCGAGCGGCTCATCCGGAAGACGATCCCCATCGACCGCGACCAGCCCTACCATTCGGACGCGATCGACCAGAAGACGGGCCGGCAGGACCAGGGGCTGCCGCAGGCGCCGTGGGTGCATCCCGCGAACCGCAACCGCAACAACCGCAAGCGCCAGGGCCACAAGGGGTTCCAGGGCCGCCGCCAGCCCGACTTCGGGCAGAAGCCGGGCGGCTCTCGCCCGCCCAAGAGGAAATAGGCATCCGCAGATGGCAGACAAGAAACCGAACGACAAGCAGCCGCCGAGCCTGTTCGACAACCTCGACCTGTTCGCGGCGAAGCGAGACGAGGCGAAGGACGAGGGACAGGGGGCGGCGGACAGCGGGACGAATGCCCCGACGCTTCAGGCGCTGCCCCCTGCCGGGCTGACGGGCACGGGCCCGATGCGGGACCTCTACGACTTCAACTTCCGACAGTATTCGGCGTATGTCATCTGTTCGCGCGCGATTCCCGCGCTGGAGGACGGCCTCAAGCCCGTGCAGCGGCGCATCATGCACTCCCTCTGGGAGAAGGACGACGGCCGCTACACGAAGGTCGCGAACATCGTCGGCCACGCGATGCAGTACCACCCGCACGGCGACGCCTCCATCGGCGACGCGCTGTGCGTCTTGGCGAACAAGCTGTGGGGCAAGGGCCTCGGCTACCTCATCGACGGGCAGGGGAACTACGGCTCGCTCCTCACCGGGATGCCGCACGCCGCGACGCGCTACATCGAGTGCCGGCTCACCGACCTCGCGCGCAAGGAGGTCTTCAACAGGAAGACGACGACCTTCGTGCCGAACTACGACGGACGGAAGGAGGAGCCGGTCTACCTGCCCGCGAAGATCCCGCTCCTCCTGATGCTCGGCGCGGACGGCATCGCGGTCGGCCTCTCGACGGCGATCCTGCCGCACAACTTCATCGAGCTGCTGGAGGCGGAGATCGCGATCCTCCAGAAGAAGCCGTTCGCGGTCTATCCCGACTTCCAGCTCGGCGGCGTCATGGACGTCTCCGACTACCAGGACGGTCTCGGCAAGGTGAAGGTGCGCGCGGTCATCGAGCCGCAGGACAAGAACCGGCTCGTCATCACGCAGCTGCCGTGGGGCGAGACGACGGACTCGCTCGCCGAGTCCATCGAGGACGCGATCAAGAAGAAGAAGGTGCCCGTCCGCCACCTGAACGACCTCACGTCCGAGACGGTGCGCATCGAGCTGGAGCTGCAGGCCGGCGCGAACCCGGAGAAGACGATCACCGCGCTCTACGCCTTCACGAACTGCGAGAAGTCGCTGACCTCGCGGCCGATCGTGCTGGACGACGGGCGGCCGAAGCTGATGCGCGTCTCGGAGATCCTGAAGAAGAACGTCGAGCGCCTCACGGCGCTCACGAAGCGCGAGCAGGAGATCCGCCTCGCGGAGCTTGACGACCTCTTCCACGCGCGGACGCTTGACCGCATCTTCATCGAGGAGCGCATCTACAAGCGCATCGAGCAGGAGAAGACGATGGAGGGCATCCTCGCGACGGTGAAGGAGGGGTTCCGCCCGTTTCGCGGCGAACTGCGGCGCGACGTCACGAACGAGGACGTCGAGCGCCTGCTGAAGATCCCGATCCGCCGCATCTCCCAGTTCGACATCGACAAGAACCGCGACGAGATCAAGGCGATCGAGAAGGAGGAGGGCGCGGTCAAGGACAATCTCGCGCATCTCCGTGCGTTCGTCGTCAAGTACCTGAAGGGGCTTGTCCGCGAATACGCGAAGAGGTATCCGCGCTGCACGCAGGTCGCGAAGGGCGCGTTCAAGCAGGTCGACGTGCGGGCGATCACGGCGTCGGAGCTGACGGTGCGCTGGGACAAGGAGAACGGCTACGTCGGCGCGGGCCTCCGGGGCGGCGACGAGGTGTTCAAGTGCTCGTCGCTCGACGAGCTGATCCTCGTCTGGAAGGACGGCCGCTACAAGAAGGTGCAGCCCGAGGACAAGATCTTCGTCGACAAGGGGCTTTTGGCGATTCTCCGCTACAACCAGGAGAAGGACCGCGATACGCGCACGTTCACCTGCATCTACGAGGAGGGCGGCTACGGGTTCAGCTACATCAAGCGCTTCACGTTCGGCGGGCTCATCCGCAACAAGGAATACCGCCTTGCGCCGGAGAAGCCGAAGTCGAAGATCCTCCTCTTCACCGAGGGGTGCGGCGAGACGCTGTACGTGAAGTACAAGCCCGCGAAGGGGCAGAAGATCCACCAGCAGTTCTTCCGGCCGACGGATCCCGTCGCGCGCGTCAGCCGCGAGACGGGGAAGGCCGAGCAGAAGCCGGTCGTGGAGGTGCGCGCGGCGGGCGCGAAGGGCAAGCAGCTGACGACGAAGCCCATTGCGCGCGCGTCCTTCACGAAGGGGGCGTGGTGGGACGACAAGGAGGCGCCGTCAAAGGGCGTCCTCGACTGAGGCGGCGGCATGAAGAACCCGGACTGCACGGTCTTGGTCACGAGCTGCGATGCCTATCGCGACGTCGAAGGGCCGTTCCTCGCGCTCTTTCGCCGCCACTGGCCGGACTGCCCCTTCGAGCTTGTCGTCAATGGCGAGACGGGCGCGGAGGCCGGCTTCGACCGAGCGGTCCTTTCGGGACGGGGCAAGCCATGGTGCCGGATGCTCGTGGAGGCGCTTGACCGGATCGCGACGCCTTACGTGCTGCTGCTGATGAACGACTACTTCCTTGAGGCGGCAGTCGATACGGCGCGCATCCTTCAGCGGCTCGAACAGGCGAAGCGGTTCGACGCCGCCAGCCTGCGGCTGAACCCGAGTCCGCCCGGGCGCCGTCCGTTTGGCGCGCCGGCGGACGCGCTCCTCGAAATGCCGAAGAACGTCGCCTATTGCGTGACCTGCCAGGCGGGCATCTGGAATCGCGGCTACTTGCGCGGACTCGCCGCGCGGAACCGGAGCGCATGGGAGTTCGAGCGGTACGGCTCCTTTATGCTGGCGGACGAGGCGCGTCCGTTGCTCGTCACGCCGACGAAGGAGTTCCCGTTCGTCGATGCCGTGCACAAGGGCTATTGGGAGCCGCATGGCGTTCAGGTGCTGAAGGCGAACGGCATGGCCTGCGACTTCGCCCGGCGCGGCTTGCCGCCGTGGCAGGTGCGCGTGTGCGAGGGCGTCAAGTCGCTGGTGTTCAAGGTCTTCCCCTGGACGCTGATCGTGCGCATCCAGAACTTGCTGGGCGTCGGCATGAAGGAGCGCGCGAAGTCGGCATGAGCACGCGGATCGACAGGCTGTCCGTCGTCATCGTCACGTGGCAGGGCGATGACCTGTTGCGGACGTGTCTCGCCTCGTTGGCGCGCGTGTACGGCACACGGCCTGAGATTGTCGTCGTCGATAACGCGAATCAGGCGTCGACGCGCGCGGTCGCGTCTGCGTACGCGAACGTGACCTACGTGGCGACGTCGCGAAACCTCGGCTTTGCGGGCGGCAACAACATCGGGCTGAAGCACTGTACGCGCGAGTATGTCCTGCTGCTGAACAACGACACGGTGGTTCACGAAGACTCCCTTTCGCCGCTGATCGATTTCATGGAGCGGCATCCGAAGGTCGGTATCGTGCAGGGGACGATGAACGTGCCGGCTCTGGACCTCCGGGCGGCGGGGAGGGGAAGCGCGAAGACAAGGTTGCCGTCGGAGGGTGTCTGTGGAGAATAGGGTCTACCGTTACGAATGCGTCTTCGCCCAGGCGAGTTTCCAGTTCTGCGGGCACTTCGACGAATTTCTCATCGAGAACACGCGGCAGTTGGGCCTGCTCTATTTCCAGACGCGATTCGGAAAGGGGTGCCACCTCTTCCGCCGTTACGAGGAGGGACGCCTCGTCGAGGAACGGACGTTTGCGTTTGTGCCGTCCTGCCTCGGCTACTACGTGGGGCTGTGGCGGAATTGGAACCGCGAGCTGAACGCCTTCCGGCGCGGCAAGGTCGAGGTGACGGCAATCTTCACGCACCCGCTTCTCGCGTTTGGGAAGATGTTCCGGCGGAATGTTCTTACGGTCTTCTGGCAGTGGGACCATTTCCCGGACGCATCGCCGAAGAGCCGTCTCTTCAACGCCTTCGCGCGCTTCTATGCGCCGCGCTGCGCGGGCTATCGTCCGCTTACGCACGCCATCGGGAAGGCCGTCGGTCTGCCGGACGCGCCGCCGCTCATGCTGGGCGTGAAGCCACCGTCGCGCTTCGGCAATCCGCAGTCGAATCGCCTCTTGCTCGTTGGGCAACTGCGGAAGGGGCAGGGCGTCGAAGAAGTACTCGATTTCCTGTCGCGGACACCTGACTATTCGTTGTCTCTGATAGGTGCTTCGGCGAACGGTTTCGGCGACGAGATTCGCCGCCGCATCGTCGAGGGCGGCATGGAAGGCCGAGTGTATTTTCCCGATCGGTTCGTTTCCGATGACGAACTGCGCGGCGAGGCTGCGAAGTGCTTCGCCGCATTGGCACTTTACGATACGGGGCCCCACAACCTGACGCATTACGCCGATCCGGGAAAGGTGAAGAGCGCGATCGAGATGGGGTTGCCCGTCGTCATGACGCGCATTTCCGAGATCGTGCCGTTCGTCGAACGTTTCCATGCCGGAGAGGTCGTCGACTCGGTCGCCGACCTTCCAATGGCGCTGGCGAAGATCCGCCGCGATCCCGACGCCTATTTTGCCGGCTGCCGCGCCTTTGCGGCGCATTTCGAGTATGGCCGGTATTACGGCGCGGAGGGGGGCTTTTGACAATGAGGAACGTGGTCGTCTATCTTGTCCGAGGGCATGCGGCGAGCCTTGCCGCGCTAGAACGCAGCCTCGCGCTTCTGAAAAGGAATTTTCTCCCGTGGTCGTCGGCGGATGTCCTCATTTTCCATGAGGACAATCTGAAGGCGGAACAGCTGGCGGGGCGGACGTCGGGCATCCAGGTGAAGACAGCCCTCGTCGATTTCTCTGCGATTCCGCCTGAAATGGCGGATCTGCCGCCGGGACAGCGCGGTTATCGCCACATGTGCCATTTCTTCGCGAACGACATCTTCCGGCGTCCCGAATTGGCGGACTACGACTACTACATGCGCCTTGACGACGACTCGTTCATCTTGTCGCCTTTGACGTTCGATGCCTTTGCGCGTATGCGCGAGCGGCGTTTCCGCTATGCTTATCGAGCGGTTCTCAAAGACCGCCCCCATGTCTGCAAGGGGCTGGGGGCGGTGATCGCGCGGCACTTTGAAGCGCATGCACACGTCGGCTTCTGCAAGTCGCCGCCGCCCTACAGGATCTTCTACACGAATTTTGAAATCTGCGACCTGGCGTGGTTCCGCAGGGCGGCCTGGCAGTCGTATTTCGCCGCCGTGGATCGTGCGGGCGGCATCTGGAAGCATCGTTGGGGCGATGCGCCGATCCGCTATTATGGCGTCATGAACTGCCTACCAAGAGAATCGATCTGGCATCTTGTTGAGCTGCATTACCGCCATCAGGACGAGTGGCTTCCCGGTCGCCCGACGCGGACGTTCCGCGAGATGCTCCACCACTACTGGGCGACGATCCGATTTCTTGCTGTCGAAAAGGTGAAGAGCCTTGGCATGGTGTGGAGCGGGAGATGCGGTGCATGAAATCGAAGATGACGGCCATGCGAAAACTCCTGTTCATTGACCATGCCTGCCACCGCACGACGGCCTCGGCCGATTTCTTCGTCGAGATTCTGTGCCGCGCAGGCGAGGTCACGGAGCATCGCTACGCCAAAGCCTACCGCACGGGGGCTCAGGCGGCGATGCGCGGCCAGGACGGCGCCGTCATCTGGGAGTTCCCGATTGCGCGCGGGCGATTCTACTTTCCCGGCAAGGTCAACGTGTTCGTGCCGATGTACGACAATGAATGGGGCAGCGTCTGGCAGTGGAGGCGCATCGCCGCGAGCGGCATGGGTGTCATCTCGTTCTGCGAGAAGGTCTCGGCACACGCGCGGCGGTGCGGCGTGAAGAACCTGCTCGACGTGCGCTACTTCCCCGATCCGACGGTGCTGCCGCAATCGGCGGGCGATCCGAAAAAAGTCTTCTTGTGGGAGCGCGGCGGCGTGTCGCGCGCACAGGCCGAGAAGATGTTCCCGTCATCTGACGGCTATGAACTCGTCGTCAAGGGGGCGAACGAGTTCCTGCCGCGCGCCGAGTATCTGGCGCGCCTGTCGTCCTGTGGCGCCGTGATCGCGCCGCGCCGCAAGGAGGGCATCGGCATGGCGTTCCTGGAGGCGATGGCGATGGGCAAGTGCGTGGTTGCGCACAACGACGCGACGATGAACGAGTACATCATCGACGGCGAGAGCGGGCTTCTCGTTGACCTTGACCGACCGGAGCGCATTGCGCCGGAGCGAGTCGCGTTGGCGCGGGCGGGCGTCGGCGCGGCGGTCGCGCGCCACCGGGCGCGCTGGGTCGAAGACGAGGCGAAGATCGTGCCGTTCATCGTGGGGCAGCGGCCGTGCCGTCCGGGACTGGTCGTGCGGGCGAAGATCGCGCTTGAATATCCGCTCTATCTCGCCGAGGGTGCGTGGTGGAGGCTGCGTCATGGCTGAGGCGCGCCGCGAGACGGTTCACCGCATGACGCGGCGGTGCGACGGCTGGGATTACCGCCAGCGGGCGATCTACCAGGTGACGCTCGTCCAGGCCGACCGCGCGCGGCCCCTGCTGGGGCGGCTCGTGATCGACGATCCGAAGGCGCCGCCCGAGGCGGTGACGGCGCGCATCGAGCCGAGCGAACTGGGCGTGGCGATTCTCGCGCACTGGAAGCGGCTGGGCGACTTCACGCCCGAGATCAAACCGTTTTTCTGCCAGCTGATGCCCGACCACCTTCACGCGATTCTTGAGGTGACGCGGCCGATGGCAAAGCCGCTCGGCAACGCGATCGGCGGGTTCAAGACGGGGTGCGAGAAGATCTACCGAGAGCTCGCGCTCTCGGCACAGAACAGGGAGCTCGCGCTCTCGGCACAGAACAGGGAGCTTGCGCCCTCGGCACGGAACAAGGGGGGCGAGGGTTGTGCGGCTGCCGTTGGCGAGGCGGGTGGCGGCCGGGCCTGTTGCGAGCCCGAAGCGCGAGTTTCAGGCGGCGGCCGGGCCTGTTGTGAGCCCGAAGCGCCCTGTTCTGTGCCCGAAGCGCCCTGTTCTGTGCCCGAAGCGCCCTGTTCTGTGCCCGAAGCGCGAGCTTCGGGTGTCTCGGGTGGCTCGCGCCTCTGGGCGCCTGGCTTTCAAGACTCGATTCTCTTTCGCGCTGGGCAGCTCGACGCGATGTTCAACTACTTGCGCGACAACCCGCGCCGCCTGGCGGTCAAGCGGCTCTACCCCAGCCTCTTTCGCGTCGTGGGCGCGCTGCGGCGGCCCTTGCCGGGCCTTGGCGGCGTTGGCGCGTTCGCGGCCCTTGGCAACCGATTCCTGCTCGACCGCCCGCTCGTTCAGGTGCAGGTCTCGCGGCGCGACTTCGCCTATCGCCGCGAGCCGAAGGCGGGCGGTGGGCTGAAGATCGTGCGCGACGCGGCGGGCGTTCCCGCCGTCGCGGCGGAGAGCGCGGCGTTCGTGGCGAAAAGCGAGGCGTTGCTCGCGCGGGCGCGGCAGGGCGCGGCGCTGCTTTCGCCTTGCGTGAGCGAGGGCGAACGCGAGATCGCGCGCCGGGCCTTTGCCGAGGGCCTGCCGCTCGTCGTCTTGCGCAACAAGGGCTTTGCGCCGCTTGAAAAGCCGGGCGGGCGGCATTTCGACGCCTGCGCCGACGGGCGGCTCTTGATGCTCGCGCCGGCGGCGTGGCCGCACGTGCCGGGCGAAAAGCCGATGACGCGCCGCGACGCGCTCGTCTTGAACCGCCTCGCCCAATGCATCGCGGAGGGGGGACGGGGACCGGGGGCTTGCGCCCCCGGCACAGAACAGGGCGCCCCCGGCACAGAACAGGGCGCAGCCCCAATCACCTATCGCGGCGTGACGTTCGCCGAGGTCGATGATTGGGCGCGCGCGGCGGTCAACCTCGCGCCCGAACCAGGCGCGCGCCCTGGGCCCCAAGCGCGCGTGTGTCTTGCGTCTGAACGGCGCGTTTGTTCCGCGCCCGAAGCGCCCTGTCCCGCGCCCGAAGCGCCCTGTTCCGCGCCCGAAGCGCCCTGTCCCGTGCCCGAAGCGCCCTGTCCCGCGCCCGAAGCGCCCTGTCCCGCGCCCGAAGCGCCCTGTCCCGTGCCCGAAGCGCAAGCTTCGGGTAACGGCCGCGAAAAGAGAGAGGTTTTTCGATGACTGAATTTGATTGCGCGCCGATTTTGCTCATCGGCTTCAACCGCCCCGAACGGCTGAAGGCCCAGGTTGATCGCCTTCGCGTGGTGAAGCCGCGTCGGCTTTTCGTGGCCGTCGATGGCCCGCGCCCCGACAGGCCGGGCGAAGCCGAGATCGTTGCGCGAACGCGCGCGGCGGTCGCGTCCGTCGATTGGCCGTGCGATCTTCAGACACGCTTTCTCGACGCGAATCGCGGCTGTCGCTTCGCGCCGCCGGAGGCGATCTCGTGGTTTCTCGATGCGGTTGGCGAGGGCGTCATCGAGAACCCGACGACGTGGGACATCCAGTGGTGCGTGGCGATGGCCGCGAACAAATGGCTGTGCGTCGTGCCGCGCGCCCATCTTGTCTCGAACGTCGGGCACGAGGCCGGCGCGTTGCACACGGGCGGCTTCGTCTACGATTTGCCGCATTTCGTGACGACAGGTGCCCTTGAGTTCCCCTTGAGCCACCCGTCGCGCGTGGAGGCCGACAAGACGGCCGACCGGCGCCATGCCAACCGCGGCGCCGGCTATGTGCCGCGCGCGCTCACGGTGTGGGGGAATGTCGCGCGCCGCAGCCACGCCGCACGGGCGCTGGGCGGATGGATTGTGCCGTTCGCGCATTGGGTGGAACGGCGGTTCCCCGCGCTGTTCAGGATTTGACGATGACGCTTCAGGACTATACGCGGCGCGCGGCCGAAGACCGCGGCGAGACGTTCCGGGACGGGCCGTCGGCCGTCACGGTGCTGGCCTACTTTTTCCGTGACGCGGCAAGCTATGAGGCGAAGTTCGTCCATCTCGCGGGTGCGATTCTCGAGACCTGGCGCCATTGCGGACGGATGAAGACCGTCGTCGTGACGAATCGGATTGGCGCCGCGCTGGCGAAATTCGCGGCGCACTGCCCGTGGGTCGAAGTCCAGATCGAGCCGTCGCTTGTGCCGGGCGACATCGATTCGATGAGCCGCGATTGCGATGCGCGTCTGTATGCGCGCTTCACGACACCCTATGTGCTGATCGTACAGGACGACGGCTTCCCGCTTCGCGGTGGGCTGGAGCCGTTTGTGGCACTTGGCTATGACTTCATCGGCGCGCCGTTCTGCCGCGACCTGTGGTGGCCACGCCTCCTGACGCGCCTCTTGCGCTTCGCGCCGATGAACGGGGGCTTTTCCCTCCGCAGCCGGCGCGGCTGCCGCGTGGTGGCGGACTATTGGCGGCGGCACTACGCGGGGCAGCCGTTCCGCGCGGACTTCATCGAAGACAACTTCTATACGAACTATCTGCCGCGTCGGCATTTGGGGGCTTGGTTGCGGCTGCGTCCGTGCCCGTGTGACAGTGCCGCGCGCTTTTCGCATGACGGATCAATTCCCCTGAACGTTCGCCGTGGGTTGCCGTTCGGGTTTCACAATGCGCGTGCGTTCGAGGCATTGTCAAAGGCTTTTGGCATCGAGGGACGACATGGGTGATGTTCGGTCGAGATTTGAGGCTTGGTCACGGCAGCGACATCGCGAACTCGTGTCGTGTGAACGCTTTTCAGCATCTGCCGTGAAGAGCGTAACCGTATTGGCGTATGCCTTTGGCTCCGAGTCTTATTTGGCGAATGAATTCTGGCGCATTGAACTGGCCTATCTCCAGACCTTTGCGACGAACGGGCGGATGCCGGGCATACTTGTCTGCAATGGGGCGACGGCGCGGATGCGCGCGTTTTGCGCGCGGCAGGGCATCGATTTGCAGGTCGAGCCGTCGCTCGTGCCGGGCGACATCGGCTCGATGAGCCGCGACTGCCTCGCGCGCCTGGGCGAGCGGTTTACGACGGACTACGTGCTGATCGTGCAAAATGACGGCTTCCCGATGCGTGGCGGGCTTGCGGAATTCGTCGCGCAGGGCTATGACTACATCGGCGCGCCGTTTGTGCGCTGGATCTCCTGCCTGGACTGGTACCCTTATCGCTACAATGTCGGCAACGGCGGCTTCTCGCTTCGTTCGCGGCGGCTGTGTCAGGACGTGGGGCGCATTTACCGCCGGTGGTTTCGCCGCTGGCCGTTCTGGCCGAGGATCTTCGGCGACGACAATTTCTACTGCCGCTTCCTGCGTTGCTTCTGGCCGGGCTTTAACCGGCGCTTCCGCTTTGCGCCGCCGGAGGTGGCGGGGCGTTTCTCGATCGAATGCAATGCGGCGTTCTGGCCGACGGTCGGCAAGCCGCTCGGCTTCCACGGCATGGCGGGTTGGGAAAGGTGGTGGGCCCATGGGTGAGGCGCGGCGCGAGACGATTGGCCACAGGGCAGGGCGCGGTCCAAGCCGACTGTCGCGGCATGACGTTCGTCGAGGTCGACGACTGGGCGCGGGCGGCGGCGAAAGGTGAAAGGAACCTCTGACATCATGACAAAATCGAACGAACCCCTTCATGTCGTGTTCGCCTCGGACGAGAACTTCGTCCTTCAGCTGGAAGTCGCCGCCAAGAGCCTGATTCGGGCCTGCGCGGGGAGGGGCGTCACCGTGCATGTCCTGGACTGCGAGATTCGGGCCGCGACCTGGGCGTCGCTGGACGCGCGCCTTCGGGCTTTCGCACAGCGGACGCAGACGTCTCTCGCGCTTGATCGCCATGAAGTCTGCCTCACGGCGTTCTCGTCGTTCCGCCTCTGGAACGCGAGCCGCGCGACCTATGCGCGCCTCCTCATTCCGGCTTTTCTTCGCGAGGTCAGGTTCTGCGTCTATTCGGATTGCGACGTGCTGTTCCTCAAGGATCCGCGCGCGATGGTCGATCAGCTGCGTGCGTCGGGAAAGATGATCGCGGGGCATCGGAACCCCTTGAACGACGTCGACTTCCGCTGGCTGGACGCCGTCGGCGAGCCGTATGCGAAAGATGCCTATTTCTGTGCGGGACTCGTGGCGATGGACTTGGACCAGTTCCGAAGCCTGAAGATGGCGGACCGGGTGATGGACTTCCTTGCCCGGCATCCCGATTCGGTCTCGGCCGACCAAAGCGCGCTCAACTCGACCTGTCGCGGCCATGTCGCGCTGGTTTCCGGGAACTGGGGGCTCTTCCCGCACGAGTGCTACGGCGTCGAAGGCGACATTTGCGCCATCCACTATTCGGGCGGCACGCCCTGGCGGCGCGCGACGTGGTACGAGTATGCGCTCTACCGGCGCGTGGATCGCGTCTGGCAGGAGTTCTGCCGGCAGGAAACGGGCGTGGACATGGCGCGCAAGGTTCGCACGTGGAAAGCCGTTCTCGCCGGACAGCTGATGGAGGCGGCGACCCGCGTCTTCCTGGCGTTGCGGATCGTTCCGCCCTCGAAGCGGGCGTATCTCGCGCTGATGCGAAAGGTCTTGTACGAACACGCAACGCTCGACCGGACAAGCCTTTTGCCGTCGGGCGGGACCCCTTCGTGAGGGGGCCGCTTGACTATCGGTTCACCCAGTGTGAGAGCCGGAGGGCGACTGCGTGCGGCAGCAGCCGCCAGGCGAGCGGCCGAATGAGCCACTTGGCGTAGGCCAGCAGCCGTGACAGCCGCACGCGCCGCAAGTAGGCGGCGTCAACGGGATAGACGAGCGAGGGGAAGTCGGCGAGGGCGGCGGGGAAGCCGCGCGTCGTCCGCTCGGCGAAGAATCGCTCGCCGTGGCGGAAGATGTCGCCGCCGTTGGCGATGCAGTCGGCGATGAACTCGTCCGTGATTCTGCCCGCGAGGCCTCCGTCGGCGATGCTGTTCAGCTTCTCCCGGACTCGCGGGACGCCGCCGAGGTACGAGAAGTGCCAGCCGCCGTTTTGCATGACCTTGAGCTTGCGCAAGGCGCGGACCTTGCTGGCCGAGGGCGCGGCGGCCCGCGCCGAAGGGAACGCGATTCCCGTGTCGAGGTGCGCGTAGGTCTGCGCGTCCGTGAAATCGCGAAAGGTGAGGGCGACGGATCCGTACCAGAAAGGCGAGGTGCAGTTGCGGCAGTTGAGGAAATGGTAGTACATCTTCTGCCGGAAGACGACAGGCCGCCCGATCCGCCGGGCGGCGCGGACGGCGTCGGGCGCGGGGATCTCGTCAAGGTCCGAGACGATGAGCAGGTCGTCGTCTTCGAGCTGCGGGAGAATGGCGTCGATCGTGGCATTGCGCTGGGCGTTTTCGCGAACCCAGGAGGGACGTTGGTCGTTGGCGTCGTAGCGGAGGTCGTCCGGGTCGGGCGCGACGACGTGGACGATGCGGTCTGCGAACGCGGCAAAGCGGGCGGCGTTCTCCTGGTAGTAGAGCGGTTTCGGCTTGCCCGTGTGCGTGTAGCGCGACTCGGCGAGGACAAAGCGGTCGACGACGTCGGAGAGCGTCCGCAGCCGGATCTCCAGCAGGTCCAGCTCGTTGAAGAAGCTAAAGCAGTCGTAGGTCATGTCAGCCTCTCCTTGAGTTCGTGCGGCACAAGGCGAACGCGGCCATCGCGGACAGCAGGAGCAGCCCGAAAGCCAGCGACAGGTAGACGAGCGTCGAAAGGCGGGCGACGTGCAGGGATGCCATCCAGTCCACGAGCGCGTCGGGCGCAAGCCCCCTGAAGGCCTCGTAGCCGGTGAAGGCGATGAGCAGCGCCGCGTAGGCGAGATTGAGGAGGACCATGAGGGCCAGCGCGCCGAACCGTCCGCAGGCAAGCTCGTAATTGGCGATCGCCCCGGCGGAGAGCCCGAACCCGTTCGAGAACGTGAGGATGGGCAGGAGGTAAACGTACGGCAGGTACGCGCGCCACGTCTCGGTCAGCGCGAAGAGCGGCCGCGCCGCGAGCGCGAACGCGAGGGCGAGCAGGACGCCGCCGCCGAGCGTGGCGAGGACGGTCTGCCCGAGAAGCCGGCGGTTCTCGCGGCCCCGCTCGTGCGCCTCGGACGCGAGCGGGAAGAGGATCAGGGCGAAGGACGCCGAGACGAAGCCCACCATGTCCGAGAAGCGCGTCAGCATGTAGTAGGCGGCGGACTCGGCCTCGGGCAGCCGCTGGCGGTAGACGGTCGCCGTCATGGTTCCGGCGAAAGTCCCGACAAGCGTGCAGACGGCAAAGGGCGCGAGGTAGCGCCCGATCTCCGGCAGGTCGCGTCGCCACGTCGCGTCGGGCGCGTGGCCCTTGAGGGCTTTCCGGATGTCGAGGACGGACAGGAGCGACGTCGTCGCCGGCGGCGTTGTCTGGCCGAGCAGGTAGCCGGAGAGCGCGCGATAGGGCATTGCGACGAGGAGCGTCACGAGCCGGATCGGCGCGCTGATGACGTTCATCGCCGACAGGGTCTTGAAGCGCTTGAGGCCCTGCTGCGCGCTCGTGACGACCGTGCTGACGTTGGCGGCCAGCCCGCACAGGAGGATGAGGAGCGTCAGCGAGCCGGAGGCGATGCGCAGGCGCTCGTAGAAGAACGGCATGACGAGGTAGGCCCCGCCGATGCAGAGGGCGAAGAGGACGGCCGTCGCGGCGAAGACGTCGCGGATGAAGCACTTGACCTTGCCGTACTCGCCGCGTGTCGCGTAGACGCTCACGTACTTCGCGAAGACGGTCGCGAGAATGGCGAGCGGCACGGTCAGGAACGACGTCAGCTGCTGGAGCGGCAGGACGGCCCCCAGCTCCCCCGGACCGACGTACTTCGGCACGAGCCACAGGCCGATGAACGCCTGGATCGCGTCGCCCGACCGGCAGGCGACGAAGATCATCAGCGAATACCACCAGAAGTCGCCGACCTTGGCGTGGAGCGTTGAAAGGGCCCGTCTCATGTAACGGGCGCATTATACCATTTTCAGCCAAGCGCGGGGATGCGCTCGGCGATGTTTCCGATGTGGCGGGAGACGTCGCGGACGCCGGCGAGCACCGTCAGGAACGCCGTGTCGTGCGGCCCGTCGCCCGTCGTGCGGCACAGGGCCTCGGAATAGTGCCGCGAGAGCGCCTTGGCCTCCTGCCGGATCGCGGCCTCGGCGGCGGACGGCTCCTCGGTCAGCGCGCCGCCCTTGCGCAGCGCGTGCACGGTCTCGTGGGCGAAGCCGCGCAGGTGCCCGATGAGGTCCGTCATCTCCGCGATCAGGTCGTCCGAAAGCCCCTGCCGCCGGATGCGCGCCGTCTTGCGGTAGATCTTCACGGCGATGTCCGAGATGCGCTCGGCGTCGTTGACGCAGTGGACGAGCTCCGGCAGGGCCTGCGCCTGGCGCTCGGTCAGCTTGCGCTGCGAGAGGGCGACGAGGTAGTCGCGGATGTGCGACTGCATCTCGTCGATCTCCTTCTCGGCGTTCTGCACGGACTCCTCGTCCACGTTCGCGCGGCCGAGGCAGTTGTTGAGCGCGACGGACGAGATCGTCCACGCGCGCCGCGTCATGTCGCCGAGCGCGAGTCGTGCGGCGTGGAGCGCGAGGGCGGGCGCGGCGAGGAGGTGCGGCTCCAGCGCCTGGACGCGCGCCGTCCTGTCGTCCGGGATCAGGCGCGAGCAGAGCCGCGCGAGCAGCGGGATGAACGGCGCCTGGACGATGACGTTCGCCACGTTGAAGATCGTGTGCGCCATCGCGACGTGGCGGCCGGGCGTCTCGCCCGCGAAGCCGTTGCCGTCCGTGCAGAGGTCGACGAGGTGGAAGAAGGCCGGCGCGGCCACCTTGTCGGCGTTCGTGAAGACGAAGCCGAAGCTGACGAGCACGAAGACCGTGCCGAACACGTTGAAGAGCGCGTGGGCGAGGGCCGTCCGCCGCGCGTTCGCGTTGCCGCCGATGGCCGCGAGCGCGGCGGTGATCGTCGTGCCGATGTTGTCGCCGAGGACGATCGGGACGGCCGTCCAGAGCGAGATGACGCCCGTCTCGGCGAGCGCGATGGTGATGCCGATCGTGGCGGACGAGCTCTGCACGAGCATCGTGCAGAGCGTGCCGACGGCGACCGCGCCGAGGACGGCGAGCGGCGGCAGGTAGCCGCTTGGGCCCGGCGTGCAGTCGAAGCGCGAGAAGAACGCGACGAAGCCCGGGTCCTTCGCGAGGACCTTCAGCTCCTGCGACATCATCGACATGCCGAAGAAGAGGAGCCCGAAGCCGAGGACCGTGCGCCAGACGCCGCGCGAGACGGTGCGCCTGGCGACCATGAGGCCGACGACGCCGAGCGTGACGGCAGGCAGCGCGAGGTCGTCGAGCTTGAGCGAGACGATCTGGCCCGTCACGGTCGTGCCGATGTTCGCGCCGAAGATGACGCCGATGGCCTGCTGGAGCGAGATGAGGCCGGCGTTCACGAAGCCGACGGTCATGACGCTCGTGGCGGACGAGCTCTGGATGAGCGCGGTCACGGCCGTGCCGGCGAGGATCGCGAAGAGCCGGTTCCTCGTCATGTAGCCGAGCGCGGCCTTCATCTTCTCGCCGGCGGTCTCCTTGAGGCCGTCGCTCATGAGGCCCATGCCGTAGACGAAGAGGGCGAGTCCGCCGAGGACGGCGACCGTCAGCTGGATGTAGTCGTTCATGGCGCGCGCTCCGTTACGGCAGGTTTCCCGCCAGCCAGTTCAGCAGATACAGGGCCGCGACCGCCGCGAGCGCGGCGACGACCTCGATTCGGGTCTTGATTTCCTTGTGCATACGCTTCTCCTCCTTCTTTTCCTTCATTGTCGCCGCACATTATCGCAAATGACTGTCAGGGCCGAATGAGGAATCTGTTAGGATTTCGTTAGGACGTGGCAGGGAGCCCTGTTCGTCAAGGTCGCGGGAGGCGTTGGACGCGCGTGTCGTGTTGTGCCCGCGCACGGGGTGTGGTATACTATGCGAGACAAGTCGGAAGAAGGAAGACGCAAGCGGGAAGAGGAAACGACCCCAAGAGGCCTTCGGAAAACAGGAAAGGAAACAGAAAGAATGAGCAAGTGCTGCATTTTCGCCGGGCAGGGCGCACAGGTCCCCGGCATGGGCAGGGACTTCGCCGAGGCGGATCCCGAGATCATGGGCTTTTTCGACAAGGCGAACGCCGTCCTCGGCTTCGACCTGAAGAAGATCTGCTTCGAGGGCCCGGCGGAGGAGCTGACGAAGTCCAACGTCTGCCAGCCCGCGATTTTCGTGACGAGCTACGCGGCCTACACGGCGCTCCAGAAAAAGCGCCCGACGGCCTTCGCCTGCGCGGCGGGCCTGTCCCTCGGCGAGTGGGGTGCGCTCTGCGCGGCGGGCGTCCTCGACTTCGATTCGACGCTGAAGGTGCTGGAGGCGCGCGGCCGTTTCATGCAGGAGGCCTGCGCGGCGACGCCGTCCGGCATGATTGCCATCGTCGGCGCGACGCCTGACCAGCTCACGGCCCTCTGCGCGGCGACGGGCTGCACGGTCGCGAACGTCAACTCGGCGGCGCAGCAGGTGCTGTCCGGCTCGAAGGACGCGATTGCGGTGGCGGCGGCGAAGGCGAAGGAGCTTGGCATCAAGCGGGCGATTCCGCTCGCGACGGCCGGCGCGTTCCACTCGCCGTTCATGGCTCCGGCGCGCGAGAAGCTCGCGCCGGTTCTCGACGGGATCACGTTCCATGCGCCGAAGTTCCCGGTTCTCTCGAACGTGACGGGCCAGCCGCACGCGTCCGATCCGGGCGCGATCAAGGCGCTCATGCTTGAACAGGTCACGGGCACGACGAACTGGGCGGCGGACGTCGCGGCGGCGAAGGCGCTCGGCTGCGACACGTTCGTCGAGTTCGGCCCCGGCAAGGTGCTGTCGGGCCTCGTCAAGAAGATCGACGCGGCGCTGAAGACGGCGAACGTCGCCGACCTCGCGTCGCTGGACGCCACGCTGGAGGTGCTGTGACATGGGCGAGACATTGAAGGGCAAGGTCGCGATCGTGACCGGGGCGTCGCGCGGCATTGGCGCGGCCATCGTGAAAAAATTCGCCGCCGAGGGCGCGACGGTCGTCGCGGTCGCGCGGTCGATCGAGTCGTGCGAGGGCGCGGCCCACTGCCGCAAGGTCGACGTCTCGAGTTCGGCGGATGTCGACGCCTGCGTCAAGGAAGTGCTGGAGAAGTTCGGGCGGATTGACGTGCTCGTCAACAATGCGGGCGTCACGAAGGACGGGCTGCTCATGCGCATGAGCGATGCGGACTGGGATCTCGTCGTCGACATCAACCTGAAGGGCACGTTCCTCTTCACGCGCGCGGTGGCGCGTCCGATGATGAAGAACAAGGGGGCGGACGGCGCGCCGTGCGGCGGGTCGATCGTCAACATCACGTCCGTCGTCGGCATCACGGGCAACGCGGGGCAGGCGAACTACACGGCGTCGAAGGGCGGCGTGATCGCGCTCACGAAGACCGTCGCGAAGGAGCTCGGCTCGCGCAAGGTGCGCTGCAACGCCGTCGCGCCGGGGTTCATCGTCTCGGCGATGACCGACCAGCTTCCCGACGAGCTCAAGAAGCAGTACGCCGAGTCGATTCCGCTGAAGCGGTTCGGCACGGGGGCGGACATCGCGAACTGCGTCGCGTGGCTGGCGGGCGACGAGTCGTCCTACGTGACGGGCCAGGTCATCTCCGTCAACGGCGGCATGGTCTGACGGCTGTTCGGTCAAGAGGGAAAGGCAAGAATCTGAACATGAAGGTCTGCAAATTCGGCGGCTCGTCGCTCGCGAACGCGGCGCAGCTCAACAAGGTCATCGATATCGTCCTCGCGGATCCCGCGCGGCGGCTCGTGGTCGTCTCGGCCCCGGGCAAGCGCCACAGCGGAGACACGAAGGTGACGGATCTCCTCATCGCGCTCGCGGAGACGGCGCTGAAGGGCGAGAACACCGACCGCGCGTTCGGCGAGGTCGTCGAGCGCTACGCCCAGATGGCGCAGGAGCTGAACCTCGGCGAGGAGATCGTCCGCCGGATCGAGATGGATCTGCACGACCGCATCGCCCAGGTCGCGACGCTCGCGAAGGACGAGTTCATGGACTTGATGAAGGCGGCGGGCGAGGACAACAACGCGAAGCTCGTCGCCGTCGCCTTCGAGGCGCGCGGCAAGAAGGCGCGCTACGCGAGCCCGAAGGACACGGGCATGATCCTCACGGGGAATTTCGGCGACGCGACGCTTGATCCCGAAAGCTACGCGCGGCTTGCGCGGGCGTTCTCGAACTTCGACGGCATCGTCATCTACCCCGGCTTCTTCGGCTATACGCGCGAGGGCAAGGTCGCGACGTTCCCGCGCGGCGGCAGCGACATCACCGGCTCCATCCTCGCGGCGGCCGTCTGCGCCGACGTCTACGAGAACTTCACGGACGTCGATTCGGTCTATCCGTGCGATCCGCGCATTGTCGCGGAGGTGAAGGACGGCGAGGGCATCCCGACGATGACGTACCGTGAGATGCGCGAGCTCTCCTACGCGGGCTTCGGCGTCTTCAACGACGACGCGGTCATCCCGGCCGTCAAGGCGCGCATCCCGATCAACATCCGCAACACGAACCATCCGAGCGAACCGGGCACGATGATCCAGCAGTCGCGGCGCGTCGTGCCGGGCACGGTCGTCGGCATCGCGTCGGCGGACGGCTTCTGCAACATCGTCGTCGAGAAGTACCTCATGAACCGCCAGATCGGCTTCGGGCGGCGGCTTCTGCAGATCCTGGAGGAGAACGGCATTTCCTACGAACACATGCCGTCGGGCGTCGACTCACAGTGCGTCGTCGTCAAGGGCCAGTACCTGCCGAAGGAGCGCGACCGCAAGATCATCAACGAGATCAAGGCGCAGCTCGACCCCGACTTCGTGACGATCGAGCGCGACCTCACGATGGTGATGGTCGTGGGCGAGGGCATGTGCTACACGCCCGGCATGCTCGCCAAGGCGTGCCTCGCGCTCGCGTCGGCGGGCATCTCGATGTCGATGGTGAACCAGGGCTCGTCGGAAGTGTCGTTCATGCTCGCCATCCGCACGCAGGACCGCGACGCGGCCGTGCGCGCGCTCTACAAGGCGTTCTTCGGGTAGCGCTGCGCGGCCGTCCCCTTGACGGAATCCGAAAAATCGCATAAACTACGCACATTATGTTTGGGAAACTGAAATCGCTCTTCTCGACCGACATCGGCATCGACCTCGGCACGGCCAACTGCCTCGTGTACGCGAAGGATCGCGGCATCGTCATGCGCGAGCCGTCCGTCGTGGCGATTCAGGCCGGGTCCAAGCGCGTGCTGGCCGTCGGGGAGGAGGCGAAGCGCATGCTCGGCAAGACGCCGGGCAACATCGTCGCCATCCGTCCCATGAAGTCGGGCGTGATCGCCGACTTCGACATCACCGAGGCGATGCTCAAGTATTTCATCGAGAAGGTCTGTCCGCCGCGCTTCTACTCGAAGTACGCGAAGCCGCGCATGGTCATCGCCGTCCCCTCGGGCATCACCGAGGTCGAGAAGCGCGCGGTGGAGGACGCGGCGCACGCCGCCGGCGCGGGCGAGGTCTTCCTGATCGAGGAGCCGATGGCGGCGGCGATCGGCGTGGGGCTGCCGGTGTCCGAGCCGGAGGGCTCGATGATCGTCGACATCGGCGGCGGCACGTGCGAGGTGGCGATCATCTCGCTCGCGGGCATCGTCCACAGCTACTCGGCCCGCCAGGCCGGCGGCGACGCGATGGACGAGGCGATCATGAAGCATTTGAAGGACGTGTACAATCTCCTGATCGGGGAGCGTACCGCAGAGGAGATCAAGATCAAGATCGGCAGCGCCTATCCGACGGGCGAGGAACAGACCCTTGAGGTGCGTGGCCGAGACATTGTGGCGGGGTTGCCGAAGACTTTGACGATAACCTCCGAGGAGATCAGGAACGCCCTCAAGGACCCGGTGGCGCTGATCGTGGATGCCGTGCGCACCACGCTCGACCGCTGCGCGCCGGAGCTGTCGGCCGACCTGGTGGATCGCGGCCTGGTGCTTTCGGGGGGCAGCTCCCAGCTCCGGGGTCTCGACAGGCTTCTCGCGGCCCAGACGGGGCTTCCCGTCGTCGTGGCCGACGATCCGCTTTCGGCCGTGGCCGAAGGCACGGGTGTCGTCATGAACGAAATCGACTTCCTCGCCCGGAACAGGCGGGCTTCGTGAAGTCGAAGGCGACGGGTTCGGTCATCGTTGGCGCGGTTGCGGCGGTCGGGGCGTTGGCCCTGGCCGTCTGCCCGGCGATTGCCGTCGAGGCGGCCTATCCGGTCGAGCACGCGAAGCGCGCGTTCGTGACGCGCGTCTGGTCGCGCGTGAAGGGGCTTTTCGCCGCCTCCGCCGCGTCGGCGGAGAACGTGCGCCTGAAGCGCGAGGTCGCCGCGCTGGCGATCCTCAGGGGCGACGTGGAGCGGCTGGAGGCGGAGAACGCGCGGCTCCGGCGGGGCCTGTCCCTCGCCGCGCGGGAGCCGGAGACGTGGCTGGCGGCGGGCGTCCTCGCGGTCGGCGGCGGCGCGGCGGGCGTCCGCGAGTTCCTGCGCGTCGACCGCGGCGCGCTCGCGGGCGTGCGGAAGGGGGCGGTGGTCGCGGTGCCGGAGGGGCTCGTCGGCCGCGTCGTGTCCGTCACGGCCCACACGGCGGAGGTCGCGCCCCTCACCGACCCGTCGGTGAAGGTCCACGCCCGCGTCGAGGGCGAGGGCCGCGTGCGCGGCATCCTGTCCGGCGGCACGGACGACGCGCTCGTCCTGCGGTCCCTGCAGGGCGACCTGTCCGGCGCGACGGCCCCGGTGGCGCGCGCCCGCGTCCTGACGTCCGGCCTGGGCGGCGTCTTCCCGCCGGGGCTTGAGATCGGCACTTGGACCCAGTTCCACACGAACGCGAACAGCGTGGTGACGGGCGAAGTGCTGCCGGCCGTCGAGTTCTCGACGCTTGAGGAGGTCTTCGTCCGCTGTGGGAAATAGCCTGCTCCAGCTCGTCTTCTGCCTGCTGCTGCTGGTCCTCGGGGCCGGGGCGGAGGAGCTTCTGCCGCGCGCCCTCGGCGTCGGCTGCCCGGTGCTGCTCGTGCTGGTCCAGCTCGTCGCGGTGCGCGCCCCGGCCGTGACGCGCTCGGTCTTCGCGATTGCCGCCGGGGCGTTCGAGGACGCGCTGGGGGCCTTGCCGGCGGCGGCGAGCGCGAGCTACTTCCTCGCCGTCGCGTGGGGCGTGAACCGCTTCGGCTTCGCGCGCGCGGGGGCGGCCCTCACCTATCCGGGCTATCTCCTGTGGCTGTGGGTCTGGACGGGCGCGAGCGGCGGCGGCATCTTCGGGCGCCTGCTCGTGTCCGTGCCGCTCGGCTTCGTGACGGCATGGGCGGTCTCGCTCGTCTACCTCTGGGCGGAAAGGGGGGCGGCGCTCGATGAGGCGGGCTGATGCGGCGACGGTGGGCTTCGTCTCCTGCTGGGCGCTGGCGGCGCTGTTCGTCGTCGGCCTCGTGCGGCTGGGCGTGAAGCTGCGCGAGTTCCAGGTCGAGGACGCGGCGGACTACCGGGGCGCGGCGAGCCGCCAGAGCGAGCGGCGCGTGCGGACGGCCGGGATGCGCGGGCGGATCCTCGACCGCCGCGGCCGCGTGCTGGCGGAGAGCCGCCTCTCGCAGAGCCTCGTCTGCGATCCCGCGCGCTTCCAGCGTCGCCGCTACGACCAGTCCGTGCGCGCGATGGGCGAGGCGATCGCCGCGCTCGGCCGCGCGCTCGGCCGCGCGGCGGGGCCGTCCACGAACGCCCTCGCGCGCCACGTGCACCAGCTGCGGGCGATGCCGCTCGTCGTCTGGCGCGGCCTCGACGAGCGCGAGCTCGCCGTCTTCGCCGAGCACGAGGGCGACTACCCCGGCTTCGCGGTCGCGACGGAGGAGGTGCGGGCCTATCCGTTCGGGCCGCTCGCGGCGCAGCTCCTCGGCTACGTCGGGCGCGACAGCGGCGCGGGCGAGGCCGCGGCCGGCGAGAGGTTCCACTTCTACCTGCCGGAGCTGCGCGGCCGCGCGGGGCTGGAGGTCTTCTACGACAGCTACCTGCGCGGCGTGCCGGGCGTGAACCTGCTGACGGTCGACGCGAACAGCTACACGATCCGCACGCAGGTCGTCGAGGAGCCGCAGAAGGGCCTCGACCTGCGTCTCGCGCTCGACGTGCGCCTCCAGCAGGAGGCCGAGCGCCAGCTCGCGGGCCTCGTGGGCGCGTGCGTCGCGCTCGACCCGCGCACGGGGGACGTCCTCGCGTTCGCGAGCGCGCCGAGGTTCGACCCGAACGACTTCGTGCCGCGCCTCGACCCGGCGCTCTACCGGCGGCTCGCGGACGACCCGGCGAAGCCGCTCCTGAACCGGGCCTCCGGCGGCGCCTACGCGCCCGGCTCGACGTTCAAGCCCGTGACGGCGCTTGCCGCGCTGGCGGCCGGGTATCCGGCGTCGGCGACGTATCCGTGCGACGGCGTCTACGTGCGCGGCGGCATGCGCCTCCGGTGCTCGAGCCGGTGGGGGCATGGCGAGCTCGACCTGCGGCACGCGCTGATGAAGAGCTGCAACCCGTACTTCTGCAACCTCGCGGCGGAGGTCGGCACGAACGCGATCGTGCGCGCGGCGCGGGCGTTCGGCCTCGGCGCGAAGACGGGCCTCGACCTCGGCGTGGACATGGCGGGCGTCGTGCCGGACGCGGACTGGAAGGAGCGCCAGTACCACGAGCGCTGGTTCGCCGGCGACCTCATCCAGATGTCGATCGGCCAGGGCATGCTGCTCGCCTCGCCGCTGCAGATGGCGCGCGTCGCGGGCGCGCTGGGCACGGGCTGCCTCGTCACGCCGCGCCTGCGGGCGGACGCGCCGGCCGAGCGGCGTCCGCTGCCGTTCCGCGAACGCGACCTGCGCGTCGTGCGCGAGGGGATGCGCATGGTCGTCGCGGGCGACGGCGAGTCGCGCGGCACGGGCTGGCGCGGCGGGCTGGACGTGCCGGTCCCCGTGTCGGGCAAGACGGGCACGGCCGAGGTCGGCGCGGGCGCGCGGCGGCGCAAGAACACGTGGTTCATCGCCTACGCGCCGTCGGACGCGCCGCGCATCGCCGTCGCGATGGTGGTCGAGAACGGCGAGTCGGGCGGCGGCACGACGGCGCCGAAGGTCGCCGAGGTGCTGAAGCGGTTCTTCGCGGACGAGGCGGCCGACGGGAAGGAGGCGTTGCCATGATCAGGCGGTTCCTCCGGCGGTTCGACTGGCTGCTCTTCGGCGCGATGCTCGCGCTCATCGCCGTCGGCACGGTGACGATCTACTCGGCGGGCCACGCGCGCGCGGCGGCGTTCTTCCACGGCGTGTGGCGGAGCAACCTCGCGACGGCGGCGTTCGGGCTCGTCCTCTACTTCGCGCTCGCCGCGTTCGACTACCGCAAGTACCTCGACTTCCTCGCCGTGCCGGCCTATGCCGTCTCGCTCGTCTGCCTCGTCGCGGTGCTGCTCGTCGGCGAGGAGGTCTACGGCGGCAAGCGGTGGCTCTGGTTCTTCCAGCCGAGCGAAGTCTCGAAGCTCGGCGTCATCACGCTGCTCGCCGCGCTGCTGGGCGGGCGGTGGTTCGCGTGGCTCGGCGGGTTTGGGGGCTTCTGCCTCGCGGCCGCGCTGATCGGCGTGCCGGCGCTGCTCATCCTCGCGGAGCCGGACCTGGGGACGACGCTGACGCTCGTGCCGGCGACGGTGGCGATCCTGTTCGTCGCGGGCGTCTGGCGCAAGGGGCTCGTCACGCTCCTCGCGGCCGGGGGGCTCGCGGCGGCCGCCGTGCTGGGCGCGGTCTACGAGGCGGAGAAGCCGGGCGTTGCGCCGGAGCGGCGCGAACGGATCCTGCGCTGCGTGCCGCTGAAGCCGCACCAGGTCAAGCGCGTGCGCGTCTTCCTCTTCCCGGAGGAGGACCTGCGCGGCGCGGGCTGGAACCTGCGGCAGGCGAAGCTGTCGATCGGCTCGGGCGGCTATGCGGGCAAGGGCATCGGCAAGGGCGAGCTGAACCACCTGAAGTACCTGCCGCCGTCCATCTCGATGAACGACTTCATCTTCTGCGTCTACGCCGAGGAGACGGGCTTCAGGGGGTCGCTCCTGCTGCTGGGGCTCTTCGGCGTCCTGCTCGTCAGCGGATGCCGCGTCGCCGCCGTCGCGGCGGACGAGCGCGGGCGGCTGTTCGCGCTCGGCTTCTCGACGCTCGTCTTCGCGCACGTCTACGTCAACATCGCGATGTCCATCGGGCTGGTGCCCATCACGGGCCTGCCCCTTCCGTTCATTTCGTCGGGACGCACGTTTCTCCTCACGGTGATGTGCGGCCTCGGCCTCATTCAAAGCGTATCCATCCACAGATAAAAGGAAAACAACATGATTAGCCTCAATCCGCTCAACTGGTTCAAGCGCTCCAAGATGAAGCGCGAAATCATCATCAACGTCGAAAGGCTCGAAACGCGCGTCGCCGTCATGGAGAACGGCCGCCTCGAGGAGTTCATGGTCGAGCACCCCGAGGAGGAGCGCCTCGTCGGCAGCGTCTTCAAGGGCCGCGTCCAGAACCTGGAGAACGACCTCCAGGCCGCGTTCGTCGACATCGGCCTCAAGAAGAACGCCTTCCTCCACTACTGGGACATGACGCCGGACGCCGACGCGCTCCTCGACGACGAGGACGAGGCCGAGAAGCGCAAGGGCCAGAAGGGCGGGCGCAAGGCGAACCGCCTCACGGACCAGGAGATCGCCAAGCGCTTCCCGTCCGGCTCCGAGATCATCGTGCAGGTCACGAAGGGGCCGATCTCGACGAAGGGGCCGCGCGTGACGGCGAACCTGTCGATCCCCGGCCGCTACCTCGTGATGATGCCCGGCACGAAGATCCGGGGCGTCTCGAAGAAGATCGGCGACGCGCAGGAGCGCCGCCGCCTGAAGAAGATCCTCGACAAGCTGCCGCTCCCCGAGAACGTCGGCCTCGTCGTCCGCACCGTCGGCGCGGGGGCTTCGGCCCGCGCGTTCGCGCGCGACCTGCGGAACATCCTGTCCGTCTGGAACGAGATGCAGGGCAACGTCAAGAACCTGCGCACGCCGTGCTGCATCTTCCAGGAGCCGGACCTCTGCGAGCGCGTGATCCGCGACTGGCTGACGGAGGACGTCGACGCGATCGTGATCGACGACGAGAAGGCGTACGAGTCGATGCGCGACCTCACGGCCCGCATCTCGCGGCGCGCCCGGTCGAAGATCCGCCGCTATGACGGCGAGACGGGCATCTTCGACCACTACGGCATCGAGCGCCAGCTGCATGACGCCTTCGCGCGGCAGGTGCCGCTCAAGTCGGGCGGCTACCTCGTCATCGACGAGACGGAGGCCCTCATCGCCGTGGACGTGAACACGGGCCACTACAAGGGCAAGGGCAGCCAGGAGGACGCGATCCGCGAAGTGAACCTGGAGGCGGTCGACGAGGTGGCGCGCCAGCTGCGCCTCCGCAACATCGGCGGCCTCGTCGTCCTCGACCTCATCGACATGAAATCGCGCAAGCACCAGCGCGAGGTGTACCGCGCGCTCAAGACGGCGCTCCGGCGCGACCGCGCGCGGACGAACGTGCTGGAGATCTCCGAGCTGGGGCTCCTGGAGATGAGCCGCCAGCGGCAGGACTCGTCGATCCTCTCGCAGCTCACGTCGAAGTGCCCGTACTGCCAGGGCCACGGCGTCGTCAAGTCGCCGATGGCGATCTCGATCGAGATCCAGCGGCGGCTGACAGCGCTTCTGCGCAAGGCCGAGGCGGAGAAGAAGCCTTTCGAGCCGAAGATCGTGATCGCGCCGCAGGTCATGCACCGCCTGAAGACTGAGGACAGCGCGATTCTCGCCCAGCTGCAGAAGGACTTCGACACGCGCCTGACGTTCGTCTCGGAGCTTCACCGCCACCCGGAGGCGTTCTCGATCCTCGACCGGGCGACCGACCAGGTCCTCTACTCGCAGTCCTGACGGGCGAAATGTGGTATAATAAGGGCCCGTTATGTGGAACTATTCCGAGAAGATGATGGACCATTTCCGCAATCCGCGGAACGTGGGCAAGATTGACCATCCGGACGGGACGGCGACGGTCGGCTCCCTCGCGTGCGGCGATGCGCTCCAGTTTCAGTTCAAGCTCGGGCCGGACGGCCGGATCGCCGAGGCGAAATTCCAGACTTTCGGCTGCGCGAGCGCGATCGCGAGCTCGTCCGCGCTGACCGAGATGGTGATCGGCAAGACGCTGGAGGAGGCGAAGAAGATCACGAACCAGCAGATCGCCGACTACCTCGGCGGCCTGCCGCCGCAGAAGATGCACTGCAGCGTCATGGGGCGCGAGGCGATGGAGGCGGCGATCAAGAACTACGAGACGGGCGAGAACGCCGACCGCAACCTGGAGGACCAGACGCTCTGCACGTGCTACAACGTCTCCGAGAACGAGGTGCGGCGCGTCATCGCCGAGAACCAGCTCACGACGGTCGAGGAGGTGACGAACTTCACCAAGGCCGGTGGCGGCTGCGGCCGGTGCCGCGGAAAGATCCAGAAGATCCTCGACGAGCTTCACCGCTGACGTTGTCCCCCGAGCCCCCTCACGCCCCATCCCCCATCTCCCATCCCCATCAATGAAGCTTGGCTTTGACAACGAAAAGTACCTGAAAGAGCAGTCCGAGGAGATCCGGCGCCGCGCCGGCAAGTACGGTCGCCTGTATCTTGAGTTCGGCGGCAAACTCATCAACGACTTCCATGCGGCGCGCTGCCTGCCCGGCTACGACCCGAACGTGAAGCTGCGTCTCCTCCAGTCGCTGAAGGACCAGGCGGAGGTCATCCTCTGCCTCTACGCCGGAGACATCGAGCGCAAGAAGATGCGCGCCGACTTCGGGATCTCCTATGCGGACGACGCGCTGAAGCTCATCGACGACCTCCGCGCGCTCGGCCTCACCGTGCGCGGCGTCGTCATCACGCGCTTCCAGGAGCAGGCGGCCGTGAAGCTCTTCCGCGCGAAGCTGGAGCGGCGCGGCGTCCGCGTCTACTACCACTACAAGACGGCGGGCTATCCGGCGGACGTCGACACGATCGTCTCCGACATGGGCTACGGCAAGAACGAGTACGTGCAGACCGAGAAGCCCATCGTCGTCGTGACGGCGCCGGGGCCGGGGTCGGGCAAGTTCGCGACGTGCCTGACGCAGATCTACCACGAGTACCGCCAGGGCAAGGTCGCGGGCTACTCGAAGTTCGAGAGCTTCCCGGTCTGGAACCTGCCGCTCGACCATCCGCTCAACATCGCCTACGAGGCCGCGACGATCGACCTGCGCGACAAGAACATGATCGACCCCTACCACAAGGCGGCGTACGGCGTCGAGACGGTGAACTACAACCGCGACGTGGACGCCTTCCCGCTCCTCGCGGCGATCTGGCGGAAGATGACGAAGGGGGCCTGTCCCTACAGGAGCCCGACGGACATGGGCGTCAACCGCATCGGCTTCGGCATCGTCGACGACGCGGTCGTGCGCAGCGCCTCGAAGCAGGAGGTGATCCGCCGGTTCCTGCGCTACCAGTGCGCGTTTGCCGAGGGCTCGGCGCCGCGCGCGATGGTCGAGCGCGCGAAGGAGCTGATGGACTCGCTCGGCCTCAAGACCGAGGACCGCATCGTCGTGGAGGCCGCGCGCCAGGCGGCGGCGGCGGCGCAGCAGCAGGGCAAGGGCAAGGCCGGCGGGACGATCGTCTCGGGTGCGGCGGTCGAGCTGGCGGACGGGCGGCTCGTCACGGGGCGCAACTCCGACGAGATGCACGCGGCGGCGGCGATGGTGATGAACGCGGTGAAGACCCTGTCGGGGATCCCCGAGCAGATCCCGCTCATCAGCCCGAACATCATCCGCTCGATCGCGCACATGAAGCAGGACATCCTGAAGGTCGGCTACACGTCGCTCAACCTCGACGAGGCGCTGATCGGGCTGGCGATCTCGGCGACGACGAACCCGGCGGCGCAGATCGCGATGGAGAAGCTGGACGCGCTGCGCGGCTGCGAGGTGCACATGACGCACATGGTCACGCCCGGCGACGAGGCGGGCCTCCGGCGGCTCGGCTGCCGCTTCACGTCCGACCCCTACTACGCGACGAACGCGCTCTTCAACGGCGAACGGTGAAGGCCGGATGTCGTATTCTTGCGGACGTGCGGCGGGCTGTGATATAATGCGCATCATGAAACGCATGCTTTCCCTTTGCGCCTTGCCGCTTGTGGCGGGGTGCCTGACGTCCGCGCCGCCGGAGATCGCGACCTGGACGATCGAGTTTGCGCCCGCGCCCTCGGCTGTGGCCGTCTCGGCGGCCGAGAGCCCGTCGCGCGGCAGCGTCCGCATTGCGCAGGTTTCCGTGCGGGCGCCGTATGACGCGAAGTCGCTGGCCGTGCTGCGTCCGAACGGCGCGCTCGCGTTCGACCCCTACAACCAGTTCGCCGCACCGCCCGCCGCCCTCCTGAAGAGCGCCGTGCAGGACGCCTTTCTCGCGCGCGGCGCGTTCCGCACGGCGGTGCCGGCCGCGTCCCAGCTGACGACGGACGTTTCCGCCGAGGCGACCGTGACGCGCCTCGCGCTCGACTGCCGGACGCCGGGCGAACGGCGCGCGACGGTCGCGCTGACGGTGCTGCTCCTGAAGGATCGCGCGGTCTTCGCCTCGGCGCGCGGCGAAGGGTCGGCGGACGCGGCGGACGGCAACTACTCGCGCGCGTTTTCGCAGGCGTTCTCGCAGGCCGTCTCGGCGGCGCTCGCCCAGTTCTGATGCGCGGCTTCCTCTCGTTCCTGTCGTTTCTCGGCGAGTCCGCGTGCTGCGCCGTGTCGGCGGTCTTCCATCCGCGCCAGTTCCGCCTGGGCGACGCGGCGCTTGCGTTCCAGCGCGCGTCGTTCGACGGCTTTCCGGTGACGATCGGCGTCGGCTTCCTGCTCGGCGTCATCCTCGCGTTCCAGTGCGCGGCGGCGCTCCAGATGTTCGGCGTGGAGGTCTACGTCTCCGACATGCTGGCGATTGCGCTGTTCCGCGAGCTGGGGCCGATCATCACGGCGATCATCCTCGCGGGCCGCACGGGCAGCGCGTTCGCGGCGGAGATCGGCACGATGAAGGTCGACGAGGAGCTGGACGCGCTGACGACGATGGGCCTTCCGCCCGTCCGCTTCCTCGTGCTGCCGCGCGTCGCGGCGGCGGTTCTCGCGATGCCGATCCTCACGATCTTCGCGGAGATCGCGGGCCTCGTGGGCGGTGCGCTCGTGCTGGAGACGATGCACGTGCCGCAGACGGTCTACTGGCAGCACGTGACGTCGATCTCGACCGTTTCCATGATCCTCTTCGGCCTCGTCAAGAGCATGGGCTTCGGCCTCCTCGTCGGCCTCATCGGCTGTGCGGCCGGCATGCGCACGAAATCGACGGCGGACGGCGTCGGGCACGCGGCGACCTCGGCCGTCGTCGGCTCGATCGTCGCCATCGCCGTGTCGGACGGCCTCATCGCCGTCATCAGCAACGTCTGGAGCTGAGATACGGCTGTTGGGGGCAGGGCTTCAGCATGAAAAGATGCCTCTCTCCCTGCGCGACAATAAGCTGCTGTGCATCTTGTCGCTTGCCGACGTGCGGCGCGCTTCGGGGCAACGGTGCTCGCGCTTCCGGACGGGCGACTTGGGCGTCCTGTCGGCCGTGCGGCGACCGCGAGGTCAGCCGCAGGCCGCAGTCCTGCCCAACTCGCCTCGTCCGGCAAGCGGTCCGCTCCGCTGCGGCCCCGAAGCGCGCCGCGTTGGCGACTTCTGGTCGAGTTCGTCGCGTCGCGCGTAGGCCTCCGCTGCGCTTCGGCCATTTCGGCCTGCGGCCTCAATCGCGCGCTTGCGTGCCGTCCTCGGCCTCGCTGCCGTTCGCCGGGCGTCCGCTCCCGCCGCCCGCATCCGCGAATCCCCGTGCGGTGCTTCGTCGCCGCGGAGCCGGCTCCTCGCCCCGCGCGTCCTTCGCGGCGGGCGCGGCGAACCGCGCCCGCCCGTCTCTCTCCGCTCGACGCTCGGCCGCCCCGCCCGCTCCTCACGCAACGTTTTTTCTGTCTTGCGCAGGACACATTCACCCTCCCTTGACTTTGCATGACAGTCGCAGATCCTCGCGAAGCGGCGACGTCCGTCGCCCTTGGCCCGGAGGAGCCGACAGTCGCGCGAGAGGACGGAGAGGATCGCCCATCGCCTCGGGGCTTTCGCTTGTTGAGACGCATTCTGCCGAGGGGAATGCCTTGTCACGTCATATAGGCTGACGTGTGGCGATGGCGGCGATTCCTCGCAGGACGGTTCGGGCGACTGTCGGGCCGACGGGCCAGAATGCGCGTCGGCTGTCGCGCAGGGAGCGGATCGCCTTTCATGCTGAAGCCCTGCTGTTGGGGGCGTTCCCGCTTCCCCGTCCCTGAGGCTTTTTGGTATAATACGCGGCGATGAATTCAAAAAAGGCCTTGACCTGGTTTCTTGTCGTCTTCGCGTGGTTCTGGACCGCGTACGAGTGCCACACCATCGGCATTGACGTCTTCGACATGCTGCTGAAGCGCTTTCCCGGACAGGTGTGGATCATGGCGGCGGTGCTGTCGTACCTCACGGTCATCTGGATGCCGAAGCACCTCCTGACGCGCGCCGTGATGGGCATCTTCATGCTGATTCCCGCCGAGCTGTTCAAGCTGACGCGCCCGCACCTGCCCGACGGCGGCTTCGCGCCCGTCCAGCTCATCGTCGCCTTCGCCTACGTCCTCGCCGTCATCGGCATGTACGGGATGTTCTACCCCTGGCGAATCGAGGCGGCGCTGCAGCGCCTCTTCGGTCCGAAGGGCGCGGCGCATGGCGCGGCGGCGGAGGCGTCGAAATGAAGGAAGCCCTGACGATCCTCCTGACGGTGCTCGGGGGCCTTGGGATCTTCCTCCTCGGCATGAAGCACCTCTCCGAGGGTCTTCAGGCCGCCGCCGGCGGGGGGTTGCGCAAGTTCATGGCCAAGGCGACGAGCCACCGCATCGTGGGCGTCGGCTCGGGCATCGTCTCGACGATCCTCGTGCAGTCCTCGTCGATCATCACGGTCATGCTCGTCGGCTTCGTCTCGACGGCGATCATGACGCTCCCGCAGGCGTTCGCCGTCCTCATCGGCGCGAACATCGGCACGACGGCGACGATCTGGATCATCGCCTACGCGCCCGACCCGCAGATGCTTGGCTTCTGCGGCCTCGCGGCGGGCGGCATCATGTACTTCTTCTTCCGGGGCGAGCGCGTCCATCACCTCGGCCTCACGGTCATCGGCCTCGGCCTCGTCTTCCTCGGCCTCTACTTCATGTCGAAGGGCGTCCAGCCCATCCGCCAGAACCCCGACTTCGCGCACGTCTTCACGGAGATGAGCGCGCACACGATGGCGGACGTCTTCCTCGTCGCGGCGGCGGCGACGCTCCTGACGGCGGTGATCCAGAGCTCGGCGGCGACGATCGCCATCGCGATGGCCCTCGCGACGCAGGGGCTCATCACCTACGAGGTCGCGATCGCCGTCCTCTTCGGCGCGAACGTCGGCACGACGGCGACGGGCTGGATCGCCGCGATCGGCGGCACGGCGGACGCGAAGCGCACGGCGCTCGCGCACACGCTCTCGAACGTGATCGGCTCGTTCGTCCTCATCTGGCTCTTCCCGCTCTTCGTGAAGCTCGGCCAGGTGCTCTTCCCGAACTGGGGCGTCGCCGAGGCGATGACGGTCTCGGGGCAGGCCGTGCCGGCGTTCACGCACATGATGGCGCCGATCGCCGTGACGGACACGGTGTTCGCCATCTGCCGCGGGGCGCTCTTCTTCCCGTTCGTGAAGCCGTTCTGCCGCCTCGTCGAGTGGCTCGTCAAGCAGCCGGAGAACGAGAAGCCGCACCTCTCCGCGCTCAAGATCGGCGCGAAGATCTCGCCCGTGATCGCCTGCGACCAGGCGCTGAGCGAGATCGACTTCATGAAGCAGTCGAACCTGGAGCTCCTGGACTGCGCGCGCAAGGTCCTCTCCGGCGCGACGAAAGGCGACGACGGGCCGGAGAAGCACATCGTCCACCGCGAGGACATCCTCGACAACGTGCAGCGCGAGGTGACGGAGTTCCTGGGCTCGATCATGTCCAAGCGCCTCTCGTGGGACGTCGCGGAGCGCGCGCGGCGGCTCCTGCGCCTGACGGACGAGCTGGAGTCGGTCTCGGACGAGTGCGCGCAGGTCCTGAAGGTCGTCAAGCGCCTGCGCAAGCAGGGGCAGAGGATTTCCGACGTCTCGGCGACGCTCCTCCTCGAAGTCCACGACCGGGTCGCCGCGTTCGCGTCGGACGTCACGCCGCTCATCACCTCGCCGCGCGTGCCGTTCGACCTGGAGGCGCTGCAGCGGCGGTGCTCGGAGCTGCACGACTTCATCCGCGAAAGCCGCCGCGTCCAGCTCGGGCGCATCGGCCCGGAGGACCCCGGCTCGTCGATCCGCGTGCTCGGCGAGCTCGACATCATCAACGCCTATGAGCGCATCCGCGCCTACTACCTCAACTGCGCGGAAACCCTGGCCGGGGGGAAGCGGTAAGGAGGGGGTATGGCAGTCCAGGAGGCTTTGCGTTGGCGTTGGGATCAGGGGCGTCTCGACTATTTCCTCTATGAAACATCTTGCGAACGGCGCGTGTCCTCGTGACGCTTGACGGCGTTCCCCTCAATACACGCGAAGACCTCTTGCGCGCACCGCTTGAACAGGGTGTCGAATTGCCTTTGCGCCTCGTCACTACAAGGTCTGGCGGAATTATGCGCGTGTCTTTGTTCACGTGGTTCTCGCCGTCATTCTCGTGGCGTGCGTCGTCTGCGGTGCCGTGACCGCGCGCTGACAGTCTTCCGTGCGCGGCAAGGCGAACGGAGGAAATGGTATAATTCGCCCTCTTATGAAAAGGCTGATGTTGGTGACAGTCATGGTTCCTTGGATGGTCTGTGCGGCGGCGACGGCGGCGGCCGATGTCTACGCGCGGGAGACGGACGCCTTTCTCGCGGCGCGGGACGGGCGCGTGCAGGCGGCGCAGATTGCGGCCATCCGCCGCGCGACGGCGGGGAAGACGGACGACCTCAAGGCCGTCCGCACGGCGCGGAACACGTGGGCGCCCCTGCCGGACGGCGTGGAGGCCGAGATGCTGTCATCGACAATGCGGCTCTATCGTCCGAAGGGCGGACGTGACTTGCCGCTTCTCATCTACCTGCACGGCGGCGGCTGGGTGATCGGCAGCCTCGCGAGCTGTTCGGCGTTCTGCGGCGCGGTCGCGGCGAAGGGCTATGCCGTCTTTGCGCTCGACTATGCGCTCGCGCCGGAGCATCCGTTTCCGGCCGCGCTCAACGACGTCTGTGCGGCTTTCCGCGCGGTCGTGTCCGATCCGGCGCGCTTTGGCGCGGATCCGGCGCGGGTGTCGATCGGCGGCGATTCCTCGGGCGGCAACCTCGCGCTCGCGGCGGCGCTCGTCTTGCAGAAGGAGAACCTGAAGCCGCGCTCCCTCGTCCTCTACTACCCCGTCACCGAGGCGCAGTCGGATGGCTCGGCGTCATGGCGGATGTTCGCGACGGGATGCGGCATGGATGCGGCGTTCATGGACGTGTGCCTCGTGGCCTACCTGAACGGACACGACCCGATGGATCCGCTCGTCTCGCCCGCCTTTGCCACGGACGCGCATCTGCGCCGGCTTCCGCCCGTCCACATCCTCGGCGCGGATCGCGACGTGCTGCGCGACCAGGGAGTGCGTTTCGCACGGCGGCTTGAATCGCTCGGAAGCCCCGTGCGCGCGGAGGTGCTGCCCGGCAGCACGCACCTCTTCGTCACCGTCAAGGGACAGCCCGCCGCCTTCGCGCGCGCCGTCGCCTTCGCTGACGAGGCGATGGGGCCTCACGCAGAGCGGCCTATGGCTGGGCGATGAGAGGCGACTATCGCGTCTGCAGGTAACCGAGGCCGACATTCGTCACGACATGCCCCGCTCACCACAAATCGCCATTTGCGGCACTGGTCGCGTATGGAGGCATAGGCGATGCCGATGCGCGGCGTACGCCGATGCTTCGGCGCAAAGCCGTCGTCCTCCAGCCAGAGGTCAGGCGAGGTCGCAAAGCGCGCGCGGTTGAACGCGCGCGTAATGTGCAGGAGCTTTGTCAGCTTGCCGGGGCCGTCTGCACCCTCCACGCCGCGAATCAGCACCGCTTCGGGATGATCTTTCGGGCCTGTCACGACGTTGAGCAGCTCGTGCATGCCGTAGCACAGGTAGACGTAGGCACAGCCGCCCGCTTCGTACAGGACATCCGTGCGCGGCGTCCGCCCCCGATGCGCATGACAGGCCGTGTCCTCCTCGCCGAAGTAGGCTTCCGTCTCCGTGATGCGTCGCCGGAGAACCGTCCCGTCCGTCAGGCGGCGGCAGAGGAATTTCCCGAGCAGACGCGGCGCGAGCGCGACCGCGTCGTCGGAGAAGTCCGTTAGGCGTCTATGATCGGGATGCGATGTCATTGCCTTCAGAGGAATGAGCTGCCTTGTTCATGGGCTGGCTATTATACCAATTTTCCCCGTGCCACATTCACGCCCCTCGCGACGTAATGGGTTAGTGGACTGCGCGACGTCGCCGCTCGCCCACCAACCGAATTGAGGCTGCACCCGCCCCGTCCGTTCAGGCTTTCGCAGCGTTGGCGGGCTGAGACTTCGGTCCCCAGAGCAATTCTGAGACGTTCGCCTTCTTGCCGCGTCCAATGGCGTCGAGAACCTGCGACAGCTTCGCGACCGGGTCGTCGCACCTCAGCGAGAGCGTGCCGATGACGGTCATCAGCGTCTCGCGGGTCTTCAATCCGTTTTCCGACTGGGAGCCGAAGCAGACCTTCCGGGCGATGACAAGCGGCCTGAGACGTCTCTCGGCGAGGTTGTTCTCCGCCTCGACCTCGGGGTTGCGGACCCACTGGAAGAACCTGTCGCGCCTGTTGACGATGATGTCGAAGTACTCCTTGAGCTTGCCGTCCCTGACGGGACCCCTCGCGATGGCGAGAAGTTCGTCGCGGATGGCCACGGACTCATCGTCGTACTCCTTGCCGCGCTTCCTGTTGCGGAGCGTCATCGCCGATGCGAGCAGTTCGACGAATCGGGGGATGCGCCTCTGGTATTCCCTGTTCTTCGGCTCCGCCTCGAGCAGGTCTCGGACATTCCTCTTGAAGTGCTCGAGGCAGTACTGCATCCTTCCCCTCCAGGCGCAGTTGTAGGCGCTGTACCGGTCCACGCCGAGGATGCCGGCGTGCGCTCCCCTGCCGAACACCTCTGCGGGGGCTGTCGATGCCCGGGTGCCACGGAACCTGTACACCGACACCGTCGGGGTGAAGAAGCCCCATGCGTAGCCGCTTTTCCCGTCGCACGGCCATGGCGTCTCGTCTGCGTGCTTGACCGGAGCCGCGTTGAACTCCTCGACGAGCCGCGCGACACCGCCCTCCAGCAGCTCCGCGACCTTGTGCGCCATCTTCTTCAGCGCGGCCTTCTTCACGCCGGACCGCCTCGCGAGCGTCCCGAGCGGGATGCCCGCCCGGAAGTGGTCGACGAGGACTTGCGAGATCAGGCCGTTCGTGAACGCGAAGTAGGGCATGACGCCCGGCACTTCGGATTCGTGGTACTTCCCGCAGAGGGGGCACCACGCCCTGTAGATCGTGTAGTTCCTGACGATGCGCCTCGCCGGGGCCATGTGCACGACCGTCCTCGTGCGCGTCGTCCAGCTCGCGAGCGCGATCCCGTGGACGGGGCACGACGTCGGCTTCGTCAGGTCGACCGCCTCGTCGGCGTCTTCGTCCGGCACGGCCTTCCTCCCGTGCCCCGCATGCCCCTTGGGCTGCCCGCCGACGCGGCTCCTGTCCTCCTCCGACGAGTTGGGCTTCACGGGCATCTTCGACGACGGCGTGGAGCTGCCGAACGGCTTGGCCGTCGCGGGGGCCGCGGCCCCGCCGCACTGCGCGTCCTTGAGGCGGGCGTTCTCCTCCTCCAGAGCCCTGATCCTCCGGTCCTTCGCCGCGAGCGCCTCCGCCTGGCGGTCTATCTTGAGCGTCAGCTCGGTGTACTTGCTGCACCGGTTCCAGTTCTGGCACTTCTCCGGGGGCATGCCGCTACCGCGCGTCTCCGACGAGCGCGTCCAGGTAGCGCAGCCCCTCCGCGCACATCGCCTGCTCCAGCCTCCTCCCGTTCTCCACCGCCTGCCGCATCAACGGCGCAAGGGCCGCGGGCACGTGGCGGCTTCGCTGCTTCCCGCCCACGCGGTACACGAACAGCCACGCCGGATGCCGTTTCCCCGACTTGCAGGCCCTGCACCCGGGCTTTCCGCATGTCTTGCGCACGAGCGCGAGCGAACCCCTCGCCACGGGCATCAGCCCCGCGACGACCTCCGCGAAAGGCGCATCCTGCGCCTCGGCCTTGCGTGTCTTTGTTTCCATGCCGTCTATTATAATATATCGTATACAAGAGCGCAAGGGCGAAAATGATTTTTTTGATTTCCTTTTCTGAAATGCGGAATGCCCTGCCCCAACAAGCGGGACGACGCACCACTCACATCGGTTGGTGGGCGAGCGGCAACGCCGCGCAGCCCACTAACCCATTACCCCGACCCGTACTCGGTCAGTCAACACCGCTAGCGCGGTCTTGACAGACCTCGGCATCTGAGCATCTGAGCAAAAGTGCATCTGAGCTTTTTCGAATGGTCGAGTCCGAAGCCGCAGTCGGCTTTCAGATGTTTACCATCGACTGAAAGGCATATGCGGCTTCTCCCCGCTTTTCTAAACGCGACGGGTCCCCGCCCGTCGCCGACTGAGCAATGCCTTTACTTCCGAAGTGCCGCCGCAAACTTGCGAATGGCTGCCATGAGTCCTATGATTCGAGACTTCATTTCGTGTGCGTACGGTGCGTAGCCTTGCATCTCCGCGATGATCAGTTGCGTATCAAGTTCCGCAAGAATGGGCAGCGGGGACAGGCCCCGAATGGTCATTTCAACGCCGGGCAGTGGGGACAGTCCCCGAATGGGCAGTGGGGACCCCACGCGGTCGCGTGTGCGCGGCGGTTCCTGATTCGGGACGAGGCTTTAGACGGGCTTGAGGGGACTGTTGCGCCGGGCGTTCTGGAGGCGCCAGTCTCGCATGGTCAGTCCGAAGCGGCGCTTGAAGGCCGTCTGGAGCCATGGGGCGTTCGCAAAGCCGCAGGAGTGGGCGATGGAGCTGATGGGGCGGGTCGTCTTCTGCAGCAGCTCGCAGACCGCCTTGAAGCGTTCGTGGGCGATCCGTTCGCGCACAGTCCCCTCGCCCTGCTCCTTGAACCTCAGGTCGAGCAGCTTTCGGGAGATGCCGAGGTGCTTGGCGACGGCCTCGACCGTGACGTGGCGTCGCGCGTTCTGCTGGATGTAGGCCTTGGCGGAGGCGAGAATGTGCGCGGACGGCGCAATCGGGATGGACGAGTCGCGCTCGCAGATCTCCACGGAGGCGGAGACCTCGGAACGCTTCTTGGGCGTCTTCCCGGTCGAGAGCCGAAGGGAGACCTTCTTGGCCGCCGCGAAGCCGAGGGCTTCATACGGCAAGACGACGCTTGAGACGCTGGGGTTGGCGAAGGACGTGATGACGGGATCGTCGTCAACGCCGAGGACGACAACCTGTCGGGGAACGGGGATGCCGTTTTGCCGGCAGCATCGGATGAGCGCGACGGCGTCACGGTCGTAGGCGCAGAAGACGGCGGCGGGCTTGGCGAGGGCCTTGAGCCAGTTGCCGGTTTCGTCGGGCTTCCCGCTCTGGTCGCACGCCTCGACCGTGCGGCTCTGTCTCTGGAGCTCGCGCCGGAATCCCTCGTGCCGCTGCCGGATGAAGCTCTGTCCGGATGCGTCGGAGTAGAAGCCGAATGACGCGAAGTTGCCGAGGCCCAGGAGATACGCGGCGGCTTTCTGTCCGATGGCCGTATTGTCCGTGGCGTAGAAGTAGATGTCTGGGGCGTCGACCGAGGACATTCCCGGACTGCCGAAGACGCAGATCGGCGGATGATGCAAGCGGCGGGCCGCATAGAACGAGAGAAGGGCAGACGCACAGTCTTCCTTCGCGAAGATGGCGTCAAAGGGCTTCGTGGCGTCCGCGAGCGCCGTGTGCGCCTCGGTGACGTCGGCGACCGTCACGTCCCATGACGCCTTGCTGCGGGCGAACCGGGCGATGCCCTGAAGGAACTGGCGATTGGACTCGTATCGCAGATCCAGGATGATGAGAATGCGTGTCGTGTCTCTTTTCTTTCTCATGGTGAGGGCCAGCCCCAGCAGGTTTTCTTGTCTTCTTCCGTAAATCTAACTGTCGTTGTTTGCGTCATAAAGCATGCCCTTTGCATTTTCTCTTTTCCCGTCACAACGGAAGCAGTATAGCAAATATCTTAGGGACAAGCATGGAGGGAATATGTCGGAAATCGTCGAAAGGCAGCAAGTGGACTGCGGACGTTAAGCCAAATCCTGTCCTGTTGGTCAAGTCGCAGTGTGGAACGGCTGCGGCTCTCTCTTGAAGTCGTTTCCCATTCCCATAGACTATTGTTGGTCAAAAACAAATATACTTCTCGTCTATGCCTGTGTTATAATACTGCTTGTTTGCGAGCGACGGAGGTAATTGCATGAAGAGAATGGATCTGGTCTTTCTGACCCTTTTGTTTGTGGCGGTGTCGTCACAGGCGCGTGCGCCGTGGCGGCGGGGTGCGCGTGAACCGCTGTGGACGGAAGGAGGGATCCCCGACTTTCAGGCGCATCAGGTCGCCGGCATGACCGACGAGGAGAAGGACGTCGATTTCCTTGTTTCGCCTCAGCGGCAGATGCCTTATCTCGAATGGTTCGAGCCACCGACGCAGCCAAACGGCGCGTGCATGATTCTCGTCTCGGGCGGCAGCTACCAGAACCTGTGCGACCTTCACCTCATCAAGCTGTGGAAGGAGACGTTCACGAAGCTCGGCTACCAGACGGTCAACCTCGTCCATCGGACGCCACGTCCAAAGAACGCGCCATTTTACCGCAGCGGCTGGCAAGACGGCCAGCGTGCCGTCCGGCTCGTCCGCGCACAGGCTCCGGCGCGAGGCTTCGATCCGGAGAAGATCGGCGTCATCGGCATGTCGGCGGGCGGACACCTCGTGACGATGCTCGCGACGAGTGCGCTGACGCCCGCGTATGAGAAGGTCGATGCACGCGACGACCTGCCGTGCCACGTCAATGTGGCGATCGCGAACGCGCCCGCCTACAATTCCGCCGCTGGCGCGGCGGGTGGCGTGGCCGCGCCGCAGGACGGCACGACACAGCCCGCATCGGACGTTGCGCCGTGCTTCGCCTTTGACGCGAAGACGTGTCCGATCAGCTTTCATCACGGTGGAATCGACCCCTATACGCCCAATGGCTCCGCGCGTTGCTACCGCGAACTCCGCAAGCGGAAAATTCCGGCGGAGCTGCACGTCTATGCGGACAAGGGGCACGGGGCGTTCGGCCTCGGTCACGCGATCGAGTTCCTGAACCAGATCGAGTTCGCGTCGAAACTCGCGCCGGAGGTCGACCTCATGAGCCGCTACGCGAGCGATGCGGCGCGTGACGCCCACGAAAAGGCTGACGTCTGGCCGGAGGGCAAGATGCCGGATGCGCAAAAGAACCAATGCACGCCCTACATTGAATGGCATTTGCCGAGGGTGCGGAAGACGCGGGCGGTGCAGATCGTCTATTCGGGCGGTTCCTATGTTGGAAACTGGCCGGAGTGCTTCGAGGTCACGCCGATACGCCGCTACCTGAACGAGAAGGGCATGACGGTCGTGACGTTGAAATACCGTGTGCCGCGTCCGGCGGGGCTGCCGAAGCACCTGACGGCGTGGCAAGATCTGCAGCGCACAATTCGGCTCGTCCGCGCACAGGCATCGGCGAAAGGGCTCGACCCCGACAGCATCGGCATCATGGGCTCGTCTGCGGGCGGACATCTCACGCTTCTGGGCGCGACGAGTTCGCGCATGCGGGCCTATGCGCCGGTCGATGCGCTGGACGACGTTCCCTGCAAGGCGCAGTGGGCGATTGCGATCAGTCCGGCCTATGTGCTGACGGACGGCTTTGACGGACGTAACGCGGCGGGTGGCAACGACGATTCGGCCGCCCTTGCGCCGGAATTCCTTTTCGACATGGACACGGCGCCGACGCTTTTCATTCATGGCGATGCGGACGGCTATGCGGCAATGAATTCGGTGAAGGCGTGGGAGCAGATGCGTCGGATGAATATTCAGAGCGAAGTTCACACGCTCGCCTTGCGCAATCATGGCTTTCAGCGTCAGGCGTCGCCGGGCACGGGCAGCTACACGTGGATGGAACGCGTGTGGTCATTCATCCTGAGCAAAGGCTTTGTCAGGTAGAGGCAATCCATCTTGGGTTGCTCGGAAGTCGAAAATCGAGAATCGGATAGTTCCCCCGTGTCGGGTTGTTGCAGAATCGAATTTTTTGGTATAGTGCGCCCATCACGAAACGGGGGTGCACATGGTGTTCCGAAATCTGGCTGTCTTGGCCTGCATGTTCACGTGCGCGGCGTGGTTTCCGCGCGCTCCGAGACGGGCATGATGGCGACGCGCTTCCACGACGCCCTCGAACGCCCGGCGGGCTGCGCGGCCGGCGGCGAACGCCGGACGACCCTCGCGCACGACGCGGACGGCAACCAGACGCGCGTCACGACGCGGACGGGCCGCTGGCGCGTCGAATACAACGGCTGTTGAACAAGTGTTGAACAAGGGTCAGACATGAGTGATACAGTCCGAGTGATAGAGTCTCGCCTTGAAATGAGAACATGACGCGGAAAATTCTCTGCGTAAACGACATGGAGCCCGATGGCGTCCTTTGCCTGAACGCGGAAGTCGCGC
>CAKUGW010000005.1 GCA_934654805.1 uncultured Kiritimatiellota bacterium | reverse complement strand
GTTCTACGCGCTCCCGCAGGCGCCGCAGATGTTCAAGCAGCTCCTGATGGTCTCGGGCTTCGACCGCTACTTCCAGATCGCGCCGTGCTTCCGCGACGAGGCCGCGCGCGCCGACCGCAGCCCGGGCGAGTTCTACCAGATGGACATCGAGATGTCGTACGTCACGCAGGACGAGATCTTCGCCGTCGTGGAGGACGTCGTCGGCAAGACGTTCAGGAAGTTCTCGACCTGGGCCTGCAACGAGGCCCCGTGGCCGCGCATCAAGTACCGCGACGCGATGATGACGTACGGGTCGGACAAGCCCGACCTCCGCAACCCGCTCAAGTGGTTCAGCATGAACGACTTCTTCGCGCGGGCGAACTTCAAGGCGTTCGCGAACGTCGCGACGTCCGGCGGCCTCGTCAAGGGCCTGCTCGTGAAGGGCATCGTCGGCGTCGAGACGCGCACGTGGTTCGACAAGCGCGAGGCGTTCGTGAAGGAGAACGGCGGCAAGGGCCTCGGCTACATCAGCTGGACGAAGGACGGCGAGCTCAAGGGGCCGATCGCGAAGTTCCTCTCGCCGGAGCAGCTCGAGGAGATGAAGGCGCTCGCGGGCATGGAGCCGGGCGACGCGCTCTTCTTCATGGCGGCCGACGTGGACGAGTGCAACCGCCTGTCGGGCCTCGTGCGCACCGACATCGCCAGCCATCTCACGAACCCGAGCACGGGTGCTACAAGTTCTGCTGGATCGTCGACTTCCCGTTCTTTGAGAAGGATCCCGAGACGGGCAAGATCATCTTCTCGCACAACCCGTTCTCGATGCCGCAGGGCGGGCTGGAGGCGCTGAACGGGCCGGATCCGCTCGCGATCGAGGCCTACCAGTACGACGTCGTCTGCAACGGCATCGAGCTCTCGTCGGGCGCGATCCGCAACCACCGCATCGACATCATGGAGCGGGCGTTCGAGATCGCGGGCTATCCGCGCGAAGTCGTCCAGCAGAAGTTCGGCTGCCTCTACAACGCCTTCCAGTTCGGCGCGCCGCCGCACGGAGGCATCGCGCCGGGCGTCGACCGCATGGTCATGCTGCTCACCGACACGCCGAACATCCGCGAGGTGATCGCGTTCCCGATGAACCAGAAGGCGCAGGACCTCATGATGAACGCGCCGAACTACGTGACCGAGCAGCAGCTCCGCGAGCTTCACCTGAAGATTCGCGGCACGGGCAGCGAGGTCGAGGCGAAGTGAACCGCCTCGCGTTCACGCTCAAGGCCTGGCCGGTGATCGCGCTTGCGACCATCGGCCTGTGCTTTCTGACGAAGACGGTCGCGGGGTGGCTCGGCATCGACCTGCCCGACCAGCAGAACATCGACGTCGTGCGGCAGCATCTGGCGCATGCGTTCGACTCGGCCCGGCGCTTCGGCATGGCGGCGTTCCTCGTCGCGCAGGTCGTCGTGCTGATGCCGGCGGCGGAGGAGATGGTCTTCCGGCTGCCGACGCGGTGGCTTCGGAACTGGGGCTGGTTCTTCTTCTTTTCCGCGCTCTTCGCGGCGGCGCACTATCTCGCCCAGCCGTGGCCGGACGCGGCGTTCCTCGCGCTCTTCTTCTTCGGCCTCGCGCAGTGCTGGCTTTACCGCAAGACGGGCCGCCTCTGGTGCACGATGCTGAACCACGCGCTCTTCAACCTCACGAACCTCGTCCTGCTCTTCGTCCTGCCGGAGGCGTGAAGGCCTCGGAGCGGACTGTTGCCCGCAGCGTGAATTCGTGCGACAAAAGCTCATCCGCATCAAACGCATCAAAGCTGGAGCGGTCGGACTGGCGGGGATCGGACCCGCGACCCCAACATTAAAAGTGTCGTGCTCTACCAGCTGAGCTACAGTCCGACAGGGGTTGCAAAACAGCGCGTATTATATCAAATCTCCCTGCGTTTGTGCGGAGGATTTTTGCTATAATACCCGAACCTTGAACTACAAGTACCTCTATCAGGACCATGCGAACGTCAGTCACGCGGGCGAGATCGCCGCGCGCGACCGGGCGGATGCGTATGCGAAACTGCGCCGGCAGGGCATACGCCCGTACCGCGTGATCGGCGACGACCCGTGGAACTGGCGGCCGTGGGCGATCTCGGCGGGGTACGTCATCCTGTCCGTGGCCCTGATCGTCCTCGGGGTCATTTCCCTCTCACAGGCCCGGCAGCTGCGCGAGCTGCAGATGGCCGACATTGAAGAAAGCGAATACTGAACATGAAAATCGACACGCTGTGCGTCCAGGGCGGCTGGCAGCCGAAATGCGGCGAGGCCCGCCAGGTCCCGATCTTCCAGACGACGACCTTCCGCTACGACACGTCCGAGCACATGGCCGACCTCTTCGACCTGAAGGCGCCCGGCTACTTCTACACGCGCCTCGCGAACCCGACGAACGACGCGGTCGCGAAGAAGATCGCCGCGCTCGAGGGCGGCGTCGCGGCGATCCTGACGAGTTCCGGCCAGGCGGCGAACTTCTTCGCCGTCCGCAACATCTGCCAGGCGGGCGACCACGTCGTCGCGTCCGCCCAGATCTACGGCGGCACGTTCAACCTCTTCAACGTCTCCCTGCGGCAGATGGGCGTCGACTACACGTTCGTCGACCCGGACGCGGACGCGAAGACGATCCAGAAGGCGTTCCGCCCGAACACGAAGTGCGTCTTCGGCGAGACGGTCTCGAACCCGTCGGGGGCGATCCTCGACATCGCGAAGTTCGCGAAGATCGCGCACAAAAACGGCGTGCCGCTCATCGTCGACAACACGTTCCCGACGCCGGTCCTGTGCCGTCCGTTCGAATTCGGCTGCGACATCGTCACGCACGCGACGACGAAGTACATGGACGGCCACTCCGCGCAGGTCGGCGGCTGCGTCGTCGATTCGGGCAACTTCGACTGGGCGGCGCACGCGGACAGGTTCCCCGGCCTCGTCGAGCCGGACGCCTCGTACCACGGCCTCAGCTACACGAAGGCGTTCGGCAAGCTCGCCTACATCACGAAGTGCACGGCGCACCTGATGCGCGACTACGGCTCGATCCCGTCCCCGTTCAACGCCTTCCTCGTGAACCTCGGGCTCGAGTCCCTGCACGTGCGCATCCGCCGCCACGCGGAGAGCGCGCTGAAGGTCGCGACGTGGCTCAAGGCGCAGAAGAAGGTCGCGTGGGTCAGCTTCGCGGGCCTGAAGGACTCGCCGTACCACAGGCTCCTCAGGAAGCAGTTCGACGGCCCCGCGCCGTGCGGCGTGCTGACGTTCGGCGTCAGGGGCGGGCGCGCGGCGGCCGTGAAGTTCATGGACGCGCTGAAGGTGATCGGCATCGTCACGCACGTCGCCGACGCCTGGAGCTGCGTGCTGCACCCGGCGTCGCACACGCACCGCCAGCTCTCCGACGAGCAGCTCAAGGCCGCCGGCATCCCGCCGGACCTCATCCGCCTCTCGGTCGGGCTGGAGGATCCGGACGACCTCATCGCCGACCTGAAGCAGGCGCTGGCGAAGGTCGGCTGACCCGCTTTGCGGCGCCTGCGGCAGATTTGGTATAATACGCATTCAACAGAACTGAAAGGACACGTCTCAATCATGACGGAAACGAAGGATGACTTCATGGTGTTTTCGGGAACGGCGAACCTGCCGCTCGCGGAGAAGATTGCCGAGTATCTCGGCAGGCCCCTCAACAAGATTGACATTCCGCACTTCCCGGACGGCGAGACCTTCTGCCAGGTGCTCGACGGCGTGCGCGGGCGCGACGTCTTCGTCATCCAGTCCGGCTCGCCGTCGCCGAACGAGGCGTACATGGAGCTGTTCATCATCATCGACGCGCTCCGGCGCGGCAGCGCGAAGCGCATCACGGCGATCCTGCCTTACTACGGCTATGCGCGCCAGGACCGCAAGGACCAGCCGCGCGTGCCGATCACGGCGCGGCTCATCGCGAACCTGCTGGAGGCGGCCGGCGCCGACCGCGTCATGACGCTCGACCTGCACGCGAACCAGATCCAGGGCTTCTTCGACATCCCGCTCGACCACCTGCGCGCCGAGCCGATCATCCTCAAGTACATCCGCGACCAGCACTGGGCGAACCCGATCGTCGTCGCGCCCGACACGGGCGGGGCGAAGACGGCCTACGGCTACAGCCGCAAGCTGGGGACGGGCCTCGCGATCGTCGCGAAGCAGCGCACGGGCGGCGATTCGGTGGACGCGTTCTCGGTCGTCGGCGACGTGGAGGGCCACGACGTCATCATGATCGACGACATGACCGCGACGGGCGGCACGCTCTCGGCGGCGGCGAAGATGTGCCGCGAGAAGGGCGCGAAGACCGTCCACGCCTTCGTCTCGCACTTCCCGCTCACCGACAAGGGCGTGGAGCGCCTGATGAAGGAGGTGCAGCTCGACGAGCTCGTCGTGACGGACTCGATCCAGCTCCGCAAAGACTTCGACGTCTCGAAGCTGCCGTTCAAGCTGACGCAGCTCTCCGTCGCGCCGCTCATCGGCGAGGCCATCCGGCGGACGCACAACAACGAGTCGATCAACGACCTCTTCAACCACGAGTGAGGGCGGGCGACCGAGACCTTCAGGGCGATGCGCACATGAGGCTCGACGAACTCCAGAAGATTGCGACGCGGCGTCGGCTTGACGCCGCGCTCGTCTGTTCGCCTCCCAACATCCGCGCCCTCACGGGCGTCAGCTGCGACAACGCGGTCCTCCAGACGGTTCGGGCCGCGTCTGCGGTTCAGGCTGCGCTTTACACGGATTTCCGCTATGTTCCGATGGTGCATCGCGTCGCGCCGCAGCTCGTCTGCCGCGACTTGCGGCGGCTGAAGGTTCGCGGCCGGCGCATCGGCTACGAGTCGTCGATTCCGCACGCGCAGTTCCTGAAGCTCCAGAAGCTCGCGCCGCGTGGCGCCGTCTTCGTCGACATCGCGGACGACCTCCAGGCGCTGCGCGCCGTGAAGACGCCGGAGGAAATCGCGAAGATCCGTGCGGCGGAAAGTCTCGCCTGCGAGATCTGGCAGGCGGCGTCCGCGCGCTTCGCGGCGGGCATGACGGAACGCGACATGGCTCGGATCATCCAGACGCTCATGATCGAGAGGGGCGAGGGCGAGGCGTTCGCGACGATCGTCTGCGTCGGAAAGAACGCGGCGGAGTGCCACCACGAGCCAGACGACACGGCCTGGAACGGACGTGAACCCGTGCTCGTGGACATGGGCGTCCGTCTCGGCGGCGTGTGCAGCGACCTCACGCGCAACCTCGTGCCGAAGCGTCCGTCGTCGCTCTACAGGAAAGTCTACGCGCTTGTCCGAGAGGCGAACCGCGCGGCGATCGCGGCGGCGAAGCCGGGGATGACGGGGCGTGCGCTCGACAAGGTGGCGCGCGACGTCATCGCGAAGGGCGGCTTCGGCAAGTGCTTCGGCCATTCCCTCGGGCATGGCGTCGGCTACGAGATCCACGAGGCCCCGACGGCCTCGAAGAAGAGCCGGACGGTGCTGAGGCCGGGGATGTGCGTGACGATCGAGCCCGGCATCTACCTTGAAGGGAACCTCGGCGTCCGCATCGAGGACCTCGTGCTGATCACCGAGACGGGATGTGAAGTCCTGTCTGACGTGCCCGATTGACGCGGGCACGTCTCCTTTGGTATAATCGCGGCCAAGATGATTCCGATTCTATTAGCAGCCTCGCTTTCCTTCACCGCGACCGCCACGGGCGTGGAGAAGGGGACTCCGATCGAGTTCCTCTTCGCCGGCAGGGATACCGACCGGGACTACGAGACGATGTTTCTTCTGGACGAATCGGTCGGCGACCTCTGCGCACGGCTGGAGAAGGCCGGGCTGCCGAAGGGTCACGCGACCTCCGTCGCGGACTGCGTACTCTGGCCCGTCGGCTGCCGCGTCACGTTGACGCCCGCGTGCGATGCGTTCATCGAGACGACGTGGCCCAAAGGGCTCTCGCCTGCCGACCTCGTCTACACGGGCGGCTCGCGGAACGAGAAGGGGGCTGTCGCCGCGAACGACGACATGCCGCTCGCCTTCTGTGCGCTCTATTCGCTCGCGCAGGCCCCCGTCGTCTTCAACGGCATCTATCGCCAAGGCGACGTCTATGGGGCGCACACGGCGCGCATGACGCTGAAAAAGGGCGAGCGGAGGAAGTTTGTCCTGTCTTGGGACGAGAAGACGATGCCCACGCATCTCGACGTGACGTTTGCGCCCGGTTCGGCTGCGCAGGTCCTTCAGCGGATCAAGGCGGCAGCCGAAACGGGTGAAGTCGAGGTTCGGGCGGCATTCGATCCGGCACTGACAGTCGCCGAGGCCACGCAAATCGCCCAGGCGCTGGCGCTTGTCGATTCGCCCAAGGTCAAGCTCAACGGGCGGGCGGACGGGCAGCTGTTCTTCCGGGCGTTTCTGCCGTCCGTCAGCTGGCGCGAGCGTCAGCGACGGCTCACGCAGCCGTTTGAGCTGACGATCCGTCCATCGGACAGCGAACTCGTCTTCATCGAGGAAGACTGGTCGGTCGAGGGCGACGACCCCAAGCTGACGCCGCGCGCAATCCCGTTTGACGAGGCGCGGCAGCATCCGAAGGTGGACACGTGCTTCATTTTCGCCGACCGTGAAATGCGTCTTTCGCGTGTCTATTCGGAAATGCAGAAGCTGAAGGACGCGAAGATCCTCAACTGGTACGTGTTCGAGGGAAAATAATCGTAGTTTACATAACACAGGTTATGCGACCTTGAGAAAAGAGGCAGAATGAACGATCCGATCAATTCCGAATTCAACAGCCGTGCCGTGAGCGTCTACGGTTCCGGCGATGCGCTGGACGACTTTCCGGTCCTCAAGGCGTTTCAGCAGTACATCGACGCCGAACAGGCCAAGGCGCGCAAGCGTCTGCTCGCGCTGGGCATCTTCTTCGGTGCGCTGATCTTCATCGTCATCGCCATCTTCGTCATCCTCCTGATGAACGTCACCAACCGCAACCAGCAGCTCAACGACCGGCTCATTGAGTTCGCGATGAAAGACCGCTCGACCGGTTCGGCCGTCGTCGTCCAGCCGCCTCAGGACAGTTCGGCGATCCTGACGCTGACGACCAAGCTGGAGGAAATGCAGCGGAAACTTTCAGAAACCCAGATCAAGGCCGAAAAAGCCGTCGCCGAGGCGGAAGAGAAAGCCCGACAGGCCGCAACTTCCGCTGAAGCAAAGCCCAAGCCGCCCACCGCCGAAGAACTCGAAATCAAGCGTCTGCGGGCGTTGCTGGACGAAGAGAAGAAAAAGGCCGAAGCCGAGAAGGAACGCCGCAGGCAGGAAGAACTTGAGGCCTATCGCCGCCAGCACTACCCGGAACTCTATGAGACAAACCCGGCATTGGAGAGGGCGCAACGCGCGCGCAAGACCCCTTCTCGTTCCACGCGCGATGACATCGATCAGATTCTCGATGTCCTGGATGACGTCGAACGGCGTGAGTCTGGCAAGTCTGACGCCGACACGGCAGGACAGGACGACGAACTCGCGCCAATCGACTATTTTGAGGACGATGATGACGAAGCGCCGCGCCCTGTCGCACAAAAAGGTAAACCGCAGACGGTCACGGAAGAGCCGAAGCCCTTGACGGTCCGTTCGGTTTCTGTTCCAAACGGCAAAAGCCGCGTCAGCTGGGGCATTCCCGATTGAACGCCCCTTCACTGTCCGTGCAAGGCACATAACCTTCACTTGCGCATGCGGGGCTGGCGTGTGGGCAGCGCGGGTGGAACGCGCAGCCCGTCGGCCACGCCCACGGCGGGGGGACTGTCCCCGGAATGTCGGCGAGCGGCGCGTCCTTCGGCGCGTCGAGTCGCCAGAAGACCTTTCGTATAGGGGTGGCGCGGATGCGCCAGGACTGTGGGGACAGGCCCCCTTTCGACGATCTCGCCCGCATACATCACGTGCACGAACGACGCATAGCGCGCGACGAGTCCCAGGTTGTGCGTGATCAGGAGCACGGACATCTTTCGCGCCTCCGCCACACGCGCGATCAGGTCAAGGACATCGCGCTGCGTCGTCACGTCGAGAGCCGTCGTCGGCTCGTCCGCAATCAGCAGGTCTGGCTCCTGCGCAAGGGCCATCGCGATCATGACGCGCTGCTGCTGTCCGCCCGACAGTTCGCAGGGGTACTTGCGCGCTGCCTCAGGCGGCAGCCCGACGGCGGCAAGAAGTTGGGCGGCTGACTGGTGGGCAGGTGTCGGGAGACACGAGGTGCGAGGGCGAGCCTCGTCGATCTGACGGCCGACTTTCATCACCGGGTTGAGGCTTTGCATCGGATTCTGGAAGACATACGCGAGGCGAGGCTTCCCGATGAGGTGTCCCGAAATCTCCGCCCGATCGACGAGCCCGCCGAGGGCGAGCGCCGTCAGGGACTTGCCACAGCCCGACTCGCCGACAAGCGCGATGCGGGCGTTTTCTGGAATCGAGAACGAGACGCCGCGCACAGGAACGGAGAGCCGCCCCCCGAACCGAAAGGCGATGCGCAGGTTCTCGACCGCAAGCAGAGGGCTCTTTGGACTGCAACCATTCATCAGAAAGGTCCGATTACCCGAAACGATGGCTTATTCTTGCGTTTTGCGTCATTCATTTGGCAATAATACCAAATGCGGACGCATCCCGTCAACACCGTGGCGGACTTTGTCGGATTTTCGGCGTATCGGGCTTGCAGCATGAAAGTGGAGAAAAGAGGTGGAGATTGGACGTTAAAATGCCAACAGGATACGTTCGGCGATCGCCGCCATGCCCGCGTCGCCAGGATGCGCCGCCACGCCCGCATGGGAAAACCCTGACGCCCGCATGGCCGGATCATCGCCGAGGTCAGCCGTCTCCACGAAGACAGCGTTCCTCGCACGCGCCACGCTCGAATCCCGCGAGATTCCGAACGCGCACATCCGCCTTGCGCCCCGTCCTCTTCTCAATGCCGCGCACGACGAGATGCACGTAGTCCTTGTCAGGTTCGCTGGCGGCCATGCCACAGAGATTTGTCCATCCCAAGGCCGGCGCCCGACCGTGCAACGTAATCGAATTGCCGAGGAAGACGACCTTCACGCCGCCGGCGCAGGGCCGTGCGGCCGAGGGGGTCTCCGCGTTCATTTTCACCGATTCCTGTCGCTCGGCATCCGTGGGCGCAACTGCACCGCACGCCGACACCGCGACGAAAGCAGCCATCGCCGCGCCGAAGAGACGACGCGGCGTCTCCGTTGAGAGATCAAAACGTCTCCGTTGAGTCATCGCGTTCTCTCCGTTGAGTCTTCGCGCCCTCTCCGTTGGACCACCAGAGCCGGACTCCCGGCCCGCTCCGTCCGCGTGAAGCGGACGACGAGTCCGCCGCCTGGCGCAAGAGGGAACGCCAGCGCGTCGCCCGCACGCACGGCTCGCGTCTCGTGGACGTAGCGGCGCGGATCCGCCTCGGCGTCATCCGCGTCGCGGAAGATCTCGGCCGTCCACGCGCCTGCGCCGAGGAACGCCGTCTCGAACCGGACGGTCTGCGCCGCCGCATTGCCGACGGCCGCCGCATACCAGACGCCGCCCTTGCGCCGCGCGAGCGCCGCGTACGTCCCGGGCGTGCCGCCCAACGCCTTGACCTCGTCCCACACGGTCGGGATTTTGGCCATGAACGCGAAGCACTCCCTTTCGCGCTCGTACTTCGTCGGAGAATCGCAGAGCATCTGCAGCGGCGCCTCGTACAGCGCCATCATGGCCATCTGCCGCGCACGCGTGCCCACCGAGCCGGGGTTGCGCCAGAAGTCCGTCCCCTGCCATGTCTCGGGCCTCGACCAGTCGATCGACTTCGGATCCATTCGCGGATACTGCGCAAAGGGATAGTTGTCCATCGCGCCGGGCGTGTAGTCCAGAGGGCCGGCGACCATGCGCGAGTAGCAGATGCGCACGTCGTGCCCGAGGATGTCTTTCTCGCCCGAAAAGATCTTCATCATCTCAAGGCCATGCACGCCCTCGTAGTTCAGCACGTTCGGATAGGCGCGGCTCAGCCCCGTCGGCCGGTGCGCACCGTGGTAGTCGATGACCATCCTGTTCCGTGCGCACGCATCGGCGAACGTCCACAGGAACCGCTCCGCCGCCGCGTCGCCGCGATCCATGAAGTCGACCTTGAATCCCTTCGCGCCGAGCTTCGCGAAATGCGCCGCGACGCGCTCCTCGTCGCCGTCCGCCTGCGCCCAGCCCATCCAGAGGATGAGCCCCACGTTCCGCGCTGCGCCGTAGGCGATCAGGTGCGGCACGTCTACGGCCGGATTGAAACGCCAGACGTCATGACCGAGGCTCCAGCCCGCGTCGAGGATGACATACTCAACGCCGCTGCGCGCGGCGAAGTCGATGAACCGCTCGTAGGTCTCCGTGTTGCAGCCCTTGGCCTTTCCCTGGTTGTCCCAGTCGTTCCACCACTCCCAGGCGACCTTGCCGGGCTTCACCCACGAGAAGTCCGCGCCTTCTTCCGCCGGGCGCGCGAGGGCCATGACGGCGTCGCCCTCCATCAGCCCGGACGGTTCGTCCGCCAGCACGAAGACGCGCCACGGCAACGTGCGTGTCCCCGCCGTCTCGACCAGGTAATCCGCCCGAGCCGTGACGCGCCAGTGGATCTCGCGCGCCGCGCCCTTCGCCCGGTCGACGCCACTGTCGTTGACGAAGGCCGTCGGCCATGGCGCAAACTGCCCCGCGAACGAAAGCGCATTCGTCGAGACGCGCTGAAGGTCCCAGATCGGATAATCGCACACGTCCGATTCGGTCACGGCGACCGTCTTGCCGTCGACCGTGTAGGCGAACGGCAGGTAGAGGCGGCGGCAGGCGATGTCCTTCGCGGCGAGTCCCTGACTGACCGCCTCCTCGCAACCCGACTGGCCGCTCTGCTCGTAGCAGACGATGCAGTCCGCCGCGTCGGACGGAAGCGTGACGCCCGCCGTCTCGCCGTCGATGCGGACCGTCTCGGAAAACTTCAGCTCGAATCGGTAGGCGACGCCGTCGTCGCGCGCCGCCAGCGCGATCCCCCAGTCGCCGAAGTCCGCCCGGCACCCGTTCGCCGCGAGATTGACGAACGCCTTCTTGTAGACCGGCGTCGCCAATGTGCCCAACGACGTGCACGCGATGACCGACAAGGGGCGGACGTCGTGCGCGGCAAGATCCTGTCCGCCGACACGCAGGTTCACGGGCGTCGGCGCGACCAGGATCGATCGGTCGCGTCGCACCTCGTAGCGCAGAGGGTCGGCATACAGGCGAATCTCGTTGCGCCCGTCGGGCGAGACGGCCTCCGCCAAAGGCTCCGCAGCGGCGGCGAACGCGCCCCACAGCGGCAGACCGACATATGCACAGAGCCGCAGCACGCCCTTCTTCTTGTCGCTTTTCTTCTTGTCGCTTTTCATCTTGTCGTTTTCCTTTCTTCTTGACATTTGACATCGTCCACTTCAAATCGATAGGTCCCCGTCTCAACGGCTTGGGATGCACGACCCGGCAGACGAATCCCGGCCCGCGCGCCCGGCGGCACCACGATTTCGACCCCAACCTTCCCGCCCGTGCGCCGCCAGGACACCAATTTCACTTCGCGTCCGATCCGCCCGAAACGAGCACGCCCGTCAGTTGGCAACCGAAACCCTTGCTCAGCGCGTTTCGTTCGCCAAGCGTCTCGACTTCAACCGTGTGCCGTCCCGGCTGGCCTTTGCAGAGAAAGACGGAAGGCGTCAACCACCACCATTGGTCGCGGTAGCCGTCCAGTCCCGTCGCCACCTCTTTCCCGTCCAGCCTGACGGAAAACTTACCCCAGTTGTACGGCTCCTTGCCGACCCGATACAAAAGCGCAACAGTTGAACCCTCGACCTCGAAGACAAGCCGACCGCCCGCGTTTGTGCAGGCAAAACCCTCGCCCCAACACCAGTCATGCAAGGGGAAGAAACCCTTGTTCTCCGTCACCTTCACGTCCTTCATCTCGCAAAACGCACCTTGGTCGAAGTCCGTGCCGTACATCGGCTCGGGCAGGGGCGGAACCGCCGTCGGCGCGCGCCCAGACGCCCTGAACGTCGCATAGGCATTCGCGAGACGGCGGTTCAAGAGCGCGGCGGCAAGCGCGTGTCCGTCATCATTCGGATGAATCGTGTCGGGCGACAGGTCTCGCCACTTGACCAGCCCCGCCTCCACATACGGATAGACCGCGTTGCGGTAGCTGACATATGGTACGCCATAGTGCGCCGCAACGGGCGCATGACACTCCTGCACGCTCTTTCCGTCCTGACCGACCATACCGAGCGCGATGACGGCAATATCACCAGGCGCTTTCAGCAACTGCCGCAGGACGCCCTCGTAACTCGCCGCCCAGCGGTCGCCCCAGCCATCGTTCACCGAGAACTCGACGACGACGACATCCGGCTTCTTCGACAACACGTCGCGCTGCAGGCGAAACGCACCGATGTCCGATCCCGTGGCGCCGACGCCCGCGTTGACGAAATCGATCCGAGAGCCTGGAAACGCCCGACGCCACCCGGCGGCGAACCGCTCGCCGTAACTGTTCTCGGCCTTGGATGCGCCCGCACCCTGCGTGATTGAGCCGCCCACGACGGCAATGCGGATCTGCTCGCCGTGCGCCAGTCGCGACCAGACCTTCTCGAAACGCGTAAAATCGCCCGCGACGAGTTCGGACTTCGGGCCGAGGACTGACAGGGACGGGACACCCGCCCCACTCGCGAAGCGCGTCGGCAGATCGCCGACCCAGTCCGTCTCACGCACGATCTCGTACGCACAAGTCGCGGACCTCGGGTCAGACGCGACATCCGCCGTGAAAGCCAACCTTCCGTTCTCCACCCGCGTCGGCAACTTCGTCCGGCGTTCGCCGTCGATGGCCAGCGACCATACCGCATAGGCGGCCGGATTCTCCAATGACAGGGAAATCTCCGCCCTTCCGGGCCGCATCAGCATCTGGTTGGCCTTGCCCCAGTCGAGAAGAACCTTCATTGCGGGATCGGCAAACTTCGTCTCCGCCCGTTGCGCGTCCGTCAGGTGTGCAACGAGAATGCGCGGTGCCGCCCGAAGCGGCGTATCGTCCAGCGAGATCGCGTATACCGTCGCGGGCGAACCTGAGACCGCCGCGCGCAAGATGCCCGCCTCCAGCGTGCCTTCCTCGCAGTAGCCGCCTGCCGTACGATCGGTCGCGACGCGGAAGGTCCCTTTTGTCGTGTCAACGCTCACCTCGCGCCCCGTCTCCGGCGGAGGCGGAAGTTCGGTCGGCGTCACGCCATCGAGGTCCATGCCATATTTCGCCGTCCAGCCGACGCGTGCCGTCTCCTCTCGGTGCACGTCCGTTGCGAGCGACGGGTCAAGTGTCCTGAACCGATTGCGGTCAAAGCCGAGACGCCATTCGGACGTCAGCGGCTTCACGTCACCACGCAAGAAGAGCGCAATGCCCACGCGTTCGCCGATGCGTTGAATCGGGTCGTTGACGACGTCAAAAGCCGCGACGCCGCCGGATTCGGGGCTGATAAAGCCGTACCAGTCGCTGTGTGACCAGGCGAAGCGCCAAAGTCCGCTCCAGTCCTGCAACGCGGCCTCAGCACCTGTCGCGAAGCCGCCGAAGCTGCGAATCGGCGACGGCCCGCAATAGTTGAACTCGGTGATCGTGAACGGACGGTCAAAGAACCGCAGCCCCGCGCACGGCTGGGCGCCCGCCGTCGGCAGCCTGAACGTGTTGACGCTGGCACTCATGCTCGGAATCGACCAGGCCGGGCCAAGGAAATGCGGATGATCCACGTAGAAGTGCGTGTCGGTGTAGTCATAGGCATCGTGCCGCACAACCTGGGAAGAGTCCGTCCCCGAGCAGTTCATGTTCGTGAGCAGTGCCTTGCAGCCGAGCTCGTCGCGCAGGAACGCGCGGACGGACTTGGCGAAATGTCGCTCGACGTCCTGCAGAAAGACGAGAAACGCCGCGCCGTGGCGGTTCTCGACATACCCGCCGGGGAACGACGCGGGGATGTCACCGTAGACTTCGGGTTTCGCCTTCTTCTGCGCGGCGAGCCATTTCTCCCATGCCTCCTTCCAGCCCGGCAGCTGCGCGTAGACCTGCGGCAACGCGACGTCAAGCGGGTTCTCGTTCACGAGCGACAGGCCAACGAGGGCTGGCTCCTCAGCGAGCGTCCGTCCCGTGAAGGCGTTCCTGTGCCCGAGGAAAAGCCGCACGAACGCCTTGTAGTTTTCCCACGTCCCCTTATGGATGACGACAAGGTGCTTGAAGTCCCACATGCCCATCTTGCCGTCGCGGTCGATGCCGACGCTCCGCCAGGTCGGCGTGCGCGAGACGTAAAGGTCTGTCGTCAGGTAGACGCCGCTCTTCACGCACGCCGCGACGAGCGCGTCGAACCGGCGGAGCGCATCCTCGTCCGGCTTTAGGGCGGCAGGATCGTCTTTGTCGACGAGATGCCCATCGTGATGGTGGAAACGGATCGCGTTGTAGCCGGTGCGCATGATCGCCTCGACCATGGGTCCGACCTTGCCTTGGGGCGGAATGTTCGCCGTGTCGCAGACATTGACGCCATAGAAGCGCTGCGGCACGCCCGGCAGGTTCTCGAACTCGAAGTGCCCGCCCCTCGCGACGACGCGCCCATGCCGACCAGCCGGGGCTTCGGTCTTTCGCACGGACGTGAAGTCGAGCGCCGACCCCTCCTTCACCCACGGCGACATCTCAATTGGAACCCATCCAGGCAAATCGGAGACCACGACAGGACGCCCCGCCTTCGGGTCGAAGTCGCCCGCGCCGACGAGATCGAAGGAGACCGCGAGTGCCACGCCGCCCTTGTAGAGCGACTGCCCCGGCACGGGCAGCGAGAGCGTGAAATTCTCGCTTCCCCATGCGCGGTTGCTCTGAAGCTGCACGCGAGTTGGCGCGGCAAAGCGAAACGCGACTGTCCGGCCCTTGACCGCCATCAGCGCAACCTCCTGCGCGTCACCAGAGAAGAAGCCCGCAGTCTTCCGGTCAGTCGGAAACGCCACCGCCCGGCCGTCAACGGACAGCGCGCGCCAGTCCGCATAGTCGAACGAGGTTTTCACCGACAGCGCGTTCAGCCGCGCGTCCGCCGTCGGCGTGAACGTGTAGTCCGCGTGCACGCCGCCGTCGATCGCCCGCAGCTTCAACGTCGCCTCGACAATCGGCTGGTTGTCGTCCGGCTTGAGCTTGAAGCGGTAGACTCCGTCGGCATCCGGCTCGTCGCCTTCGTACCCGCCGTGAAACCACCAGTTGGCGGACGCGACTTGCGGCTCGACCTTCGTCTTCGCGCCTTCCGCGACAAGCCGCCCGCCGAACATCGGCACGACCATAGAGGCCGTCTTTTCGGGACCGATTCGGTTGAGGCCCGGAACGAGTTCGATCGTTTCGCCGCCGAACGTGAACGTCCCCGTGACGGGCGTTGTCACCGTGCCGCGCACGCAACCGTCCGCAAAGGAGAGATCGACCGCGATCAGCTTCCCAGACGGGTGGGGATAGGAGGCGCGCAGGGACGTGAGCGGGCCTGGTTGCGGCGCCACTTTCACGCGCGCGAAAAACGGCGCGTCGCTGCGGATGCCTGCCACGCCCGTGCGGAGGAACCAAAGCGGATGCGCACCCCAGGCGTGGCAGTCGCTGCGGGAGTCGTGGCCAGGGTACTCGGGCTCCTCCAGGCACGTCGACGCACCAAGCTTCACGTAGCCCTTCCAAAGGTCGAGGCGTTTGAGGAAGAGGTCCGGGCGATGGAACTTGAAGTACGTCTCGAAGAGGTAATAGGAGAAGTAGACGCTCGTCGGGCAGAGATCCGGCGTCGAGACGAGTCGGTCGAAGAGCGTCTGCGCGTGTTCGCCTTCAAAGACGTCGGTGAGGAGCGCCAGGCACTGCGCGTGCTCGGAGAAGACGGTGTGCGCCGCGTCCGAGGCGAAGAGCCCGCGCTTCGCGTCGAAAAACGCCGCCGCGATTGCGGGCTTCAGCCGCGCGGCCTTCGCGCGCCAGTGCGCGGCGAGGTGCGGATTCCCCATCGCATCCTCCACCTGCGCTGCGCCCTGCAGAGCGGCAAGATAGAAGAGGTTCAGTTCAGCGTTCGCGCCGCCTTCGCGCGAACCGGGAGCCCATCCGCCCTCCCAGCCAGGACGCGGCACCCAGTCCATGAACGACCAGCCGGACAGGTTTTCGAGAAGGCCATCCGCACGCTCGTAGAGTTCAAAGCCGCTGAGCGTGTCGCGCATCCCCGGAAGGCGCGCGCGCAACCAGTCGCGATTCGTGTGGCGCATCATGTAGTCGGGATACATGCCGAGGTAGCAGAGCGTGTAGGCGGCTCCCTCCTGCATCTCACGCGAAGGGAAGTTGAAAGGCACGCTGCCGTCGTCGCGGCGGTTGAGGTCGTAAATCTCAATCGCGCGGCGGATGAGCGCATCATCGGACGTCATCGACGAAATGACATTCAACTGCACACGCGTGTCGCCGGGGTACATCTGCTGCTCGTAGAAGGGACAGTCGAAGAGCATTTCGTGGCTGCACATCTGCATCGTCCGCACGGCGATGCGCTGCACGTCGGCGAGCGCAGGATCGTCGGGAGTCGTGAACGCCGTCTCGCAGACGAGCGGATAGCGGCTCTCGACGAGCGACAGGTCTTCGACCGTGACGGGTTCCGCGCCCGCCTCAATGAGAAGTTCGCACCACCGTCCGCAACGGAACCACGGCGGCTGGAAGACCGCGCGGGCGCGTCCGTCGAAGACAAAGGTGTCGCCGAAGCCCCCGAAACCCTTGCCTTTCCATTCGCTTCTGTTGCCCTTGTACGATTTCTTGTCGCGCGGATCCTTCGAGGGCGAACGCAGCGACTCGGCCCAGCGCCAAGACATCTTTCCGCCCTTGCCACCAGACACGACGGCTTCGGGGTAGGCGCAGATGTAACGGTCGAGATCCCAGCAGATGCGCCGCGTCTCACCCGCCGGCACCGTGAAGGGGAACTTCATCTCGCCGCCCGTCACAAAACGTCCAGGCCGCACCCGGTCTTCGGTCTGATCCGGAAGCTGCGATGGATAGAGCATCCAGCCCTTTCGGCGTCCGCCGTAGACGTCCCCCTTGAGGATCGCATGACGCACGACGGCGGGCGAAGCCCACTTCTTGGGCTGCGCATCAAGGAACCCCGTCCCCGTCAGCTCGAAGGTGTCGCCCGTTGCGAAGTAGCCATCCGCCGCGCCCTCACCGCGCGGACGCAGAACGCCCTCCAACGCACCGCACGTCCACGCGCCCCGTCCCGTCGTGAGCGCAGTGTCATAGACACCCTCGGCCTTGAGGCAGAAGCCGAGGCGGTAGGAAAGCTGCGCAAACGGCGCGGCCTTGCCGACCTTCCAGACGACGGCCTCCATCACGTGCGGCCCTGCCGCGAGCGGCACGCGGTAGCTCTGGTAGGTCCAATTATCCACCGAACCGCGATGCGGCCCGCGTGCGACGAACTGCCCGTCCAGCGTGAGATAGAAGCGCTCGTCCGCCGTCACGTCGAAGACGAGCGGCGAACCGTCGGACGTGAAGACGCAGCGGAAGCGCACGATGCGCGGCGCGGAGACTTCTGCGCATTCCTGCGCGAAGTCGGGATGCGTGAGCCACGCCGCCGCATCAATCGGCTGCACGGGGAAGATGTTTGTATTCCCGCGCGTCACGCGCGGCGTGCGGAAGATCCGCTCCACGTTCGCAGCCTCGACTGTCGCCCCGCACAGGAGCGCACAGGCGCACACGGCTGACCGCATCAACTTTTTGCAGAATATGGTCATGAACGCACTTCCCTTCAGCGAATGATCATTGCGAAGCCCGGCGACGTCACACCGACATGGCCTTCCGCATCCATCGTCACGCCCATCCGCGTCTCTTTGCCGTCGACTGTCACGCGCCATGTGGCGAGGTCTTCGGCCGTCAGCGCACCCGTGCAGGTCACGAGACTGGCGACGTCCGCCAGGCTGGAACGGCCCTGTCCGCTTGGCAGGTTCACGATTCGGAGCGTGCCGTTTCGGACGGACGGCATCCCGACAATCGTGCCGCCCGGCGTCGCCGCGTCCACCTCGATTCCCGCCGGCGCACCGGTCGCGGCCGAGACGTCAAGCGTCGCGTCCTTGTCGGCCCGCAGCATCGCGCCGTCGATCCTCACAAACGGTGAGGCCTCGTTCGCGCAGGCGAAGGTCAGCGGCAGACCCGCCATGCCGCCCCAGCGGCCGTCGAGATGCCAATAGTAATAGCCAAAGTCCCAGCTGAACCGATTCTCGTAGAACGCCGCACGCTGATCGGCGAGCGTCCAGTTCACGCCGTCGGGGCTCGTCTCGATCTTCCAGGAGGAGGGAATCCCACCGAAGGACGTGAACGCATAGCTGTGCGCCGACGGCTTCCCCTCTGGCAGTCGGAAGGTTATCGCGACCTCGGTCAGCTTCTCGTCCGACGACGACTTGACGATCTGCATCCAGTTATAATAGATTCCGCTGAACAGGCAACTGGGACTCTTGTATCCGTTTTCGGTGCTGTAGTCAATCGCGGGGTCAACCATCACCTGCTCAGCCTCAAGGTCGGTCGCGGACGTTGCGTCCGTCCGGTAGACGTAGCCAGAGTCCTTCTGATTGATGCGCGTGCCGTCTGCCGCGAAAAGGCCAAGCTCGCCGATGGCCTTGCCCTCCAGCGTATCGTTCTGGGCCCATTTTGTGATCGTCACGCGCCAGAAGGCGTTCGTGAGGCCCATGCCGGACAACGCAAGCCGGCCTTCTGCCGCGCGCACCAGACCCGAAAACGTCTGCGGACAGGATTCGGACCCTCGCACGGACAACGTCCCCGTGCCCTTCTTGACGAACGCACCCTTCGCGTCAAGTTTCACAAGGCGTTCAAACGCCTCCGCAACCTCGTTCCCACAGACGAGCGTACCCGTCTCCGCAACAGTGACCGTGCGCGGCGCAGCCGCCAAAAGGCCGGAGGCCTCCATCACCTTCTTCGGGGCTCCACCTTTGCTCTCCTCATAGTTCGCATCATCGCCCTTCACCGGCAAAACAGGCGTCAGGCCCGCGAGATCGCCGAAGCCGTTGACCGTTGTCTCGCCTACAATCACAAGGCTACCGCCTGTCACGTCCGGAGTCGTCACCGTCGCGCCGTCGAGCGTCAGCGTGCCCGCGCCGACCTTGCACACCTTCACGTTCGGGGCAACGACTCCCTTGAGCGTGCCATTCCCATTCGCCGTGCCGAATTTGAGACAGGCGACTTTCGACACGTCGCGGTTGGTCGCACAGCTGTTCACGGAAACATCAAGGCTGTTCACCGTCTGTGTCGTGCCGTTGAGGTCGAGGATCGCCGTGAGCGGCCAGCCGTTATCAACCTGCCAGACGGAGCTGGAGAGGACGATCCCGCCTGTTCCAGGGCCATACGGCAGGACGTCATCCCTGTCGGTGCGAATCTCGGCACCGCACACAACCGTGTCACCCGTGTGTCCCCAGACGATCGGATGATCCAAGTAGACGCGCGCCCAGTTGCTCGCGCCACGCGTATCTTGGGCGATCACGACATTGCACGCGCCCGTCGTCGCGACGGAGCGATCCGCGTCGCCAGCCAGCCTCCACGGGACCCATCCAGGTCCAAGGCAGATGTCTCTCCCGTCGCCGCCGCGCAGGATGATTGGGTTCAGTTCCGTCGCCGACAGCGTCCGGCCTTCCCAAACGTTGTTGTTCAGCGTGCCGCCGTTGAAAAGAATCTCGACCGGCTTGGCGTTCCTGTTCTTGATCGAGCTGTTCAAGAACGGTCCGGCGTTCAGCTCGGCGATGCGGAACACCTCATCCGCGCCCAAAGCCTCCGGCGAGATCTCGATCTTCGGCCAGTACGTGCCGCAGTTGCCCCAGACTTCGGAGACGATTTTCCCGACGCCCGCGCCAAACCGCATCAGGGCATTCTCCCCATTCGTGAAACGAACATTCCCCTGCAGTCTCAGGACAACGGAATCGCCCGCGTCCGGCGCGAGCTCGATGACGGCGCCCGCGTCTGGCGTCAACGTCATCGGATTGTTCACGTCGCCACCCGTGCCATGCGCCGTGAGGCTGTCGTGCAGCGTCAGTTTCGAGAATGCGAAGGATTCCGTTTTCTCCGAGGGCGCGCCCTTTTCGACGAAGATCTCAGGCGAGGTCGCCATGGCCGTGGACGCCGCCATGGCGACAGCCATGGCATAAGCTCGCGCGTTCCCATTTCCGTCCCGTACACGGTTCCAAATCGACATTTTGCTCATCTTGATGTCCTTATCTTGTGTTGTGATCTCGTTCTGCCGCAAAGGCGCATCACTGCAATGCTTGCGACAACTCGGTATTATAGCAGAACGACGAGATCGAGAGGACTCGTTTTACGACAAGAAAAAAAGCCAGTTTCATGCAACGCGCAAAGCCGCCAGACGAACGTCAGAGACCTTGTGCCGCGCGCCAGGCGCGCAGGGTCATGCCTGTGCGGCCTTCAAAATAGGTGCGCAAGGACATGGTGCTTTTCCAACCGCACCGATTGGCTATGGCACCTATCTGGACGTCGCGCCGCGCCAAAAGCACCAGCACGTGCGCAAACTTCACGTCGCGGATCTCACTGAAGATCGAATGGCCCGTCGCTTCCTGATAGCGCAAAAGGGCCAAACGTCGCGAGCAGCCCATGTGTCGAACGACATCATCAACGGAGATTCCCTCGCAGGCGTGCGCACGGATAAAGGCACTCGCCTCGGCCACGCGGGCATTCGCCCGCGTCCGCAGGGGCGCGGAAGAGGCGCGGCGAATCAGTCCAAGGTCACCAAAGGGCCTCCGAACCGGCCCATGCGACGGATCGCGCATCACGCATGCAAGGGCTTCGCCTGCCAAAAAACCGCCCTTCTCCCAGTCCGTGGCCACAGACGAGAGCGGCGGGATTGTCGATAGGCAGATGTCCTCGTCATTGTCGATGCCGATAACGACGAGATCTTCAGGAATACGCAGCCCCAGCCGGTTCGCCTCCGTAATGACGCAGGCGCCGATTCGGTCGCTCACCGCAAATACGCCACAGGGCTTCGGCAACGCCAGAAGCCACGGTCCAATTTGCTTCAAGTTGCAAACCGTCTCGGTGGATGGCTCTTTCAGTTCAACCGTCTCCGCCTTGAATCCCTGCGCCTCGATCCGTTGGCAGAACATGCGGATACGACGTGAAGACCACTTCCGCACCGCCAGATCCCCGACGACTGCGTAATTCGGAAGATTCAGATTCAGGAACTCGTCAGCGACCAGTTCGACAGCATACTGGTCATCATGCCAGATGACCGAATCCTCCGTCGGGAGTTCGCAGACAGGGCCATCGAACCAAACGTGCGGGATATCGCAAAAGAGACGTCGACGCACGAATTCCTTCGTAAAGCAGGCCGACACGACTCCGTCTGGCGCCAAGTAGCGGACGGCCTCACGGATTTCCCGCAGCTGCTTCAGCTCGCCCGAATACGAAAGCGTCTGAAGACACCAGTTCGCCGTCTTGGCGAAGCGGAGAAACCCTCGCACCCAAGTCCGCGTGACCGAGGCGTTTTCCTGATACTGAAGGACAAGAACCGTCTTTCGCGGTGGCATCAGGAAGCCTCGACCTCAATCCGGCAACCCGCGGCGACATCCTCTTCAGCTCAGCGGCGGCGTTCGGCGTCGAGGCGGAAGAACCGCGCGCCGTGGGCGGGAACGGTGAAGGAGACCTCCCGCTCGATCTCGCCGAGGTCGGCCCGCTCGGCGAGGTCGAAGAACGCGACCTTGCCGTCCAGGTCCAGCTTGAACAGCTCGACCTTGAACTCGTGGTCCTTGTCGCCGCCGTTGTAGAGCGTCAGGTAGCGCGCCGTGCCGCCGACCGAGTCGCAGTCCTTGACGAGCGTGTAGGCGTCGCCGAGGCGCAGCACCGTCTTCACGGGCTGCCCCAGGTCGTTCTGGTTCATGCCGAGGAGGAACGGGTTCGTCACGAGCGCGCGCGTCGTCTCGTCCATCGTGCGGACGTCGCAGCCGATCAGGAGCGGCGAGGAGAGCATGCACCAAAGCCCGAAGTGCGTCTGCTCCTCAAGCCGCGTGAGCCCCGAATCCTCCTTGCCGAAAGCCGTCTTCATCTGCCCGGCGATCTGCCCGACCTCCAGCATGTCCATGTCGTTGTAGTGGCCGAGGCTCGTGTAGCCCGTGAGCGGGATGTTCTCGTCGATGATGTCCTTCACGCTCTTCCAGTTCGCGCGGATGTCGCGCGTCGTGCGCCAGGACTCGGCGACGCCCGCCGCCCATTCGCCGGGGAACGTCCAGCGGCAGATGTTCATCCGCACGCCCTTCTTGCCGGAGACGTCGATTGCGCGGCGGATCGCCGTGTAGCGCTCCTGCTCGTCGAGCTTGAGCTTCAGGCCGCCGCAGTAGTCGATCTTGATGAAGTCGAAGTCCATCTCGCCAAAGAAGAAGCGGCAGTCCTCCAGGTCATGTCCGTAGAGGCCGGAGCCCTTGCCGAGCGGGTCGTTCGACCACATGCTGCCGCAGGTGTCGGAGCCCGCGTCGGAGTAGATGCCGGCCTTCAGGCCGAGCGCGTGGATGCGCTCGACGACGGGCTTCAGGCCGTTCGGGAAGCGCGTCGGGTGGATGAGCAGCTTGCCGTCCTTGTCGCGTCCGCCGAAGAAGCCGTCGTCGATGTTGACGTAGGTGTAGCCGGCGGCCTTGAGGCCGTTCGTCGCCATCGCCTCGGCGACCGAGCTGATGATCGACTCGGAGATGTCGACGGCAAAGGTGTTCCAGCTCGACCAGCCCATGAGCGGACGCTGGTCGCCGCCCTTCTTCGCATCCGCCGCTTTCGTCATGAGGTCGAACGCGCGCTTGGCCATCTTCGGGAAGTCCTTCTCGGACACCTTGGCGGTGTTGACGAACGCCGTCTTGGCGTCCGGCGCGATGCGCATGCGGAACGGGCACTTGGGGCAGTCGTTCGGGCGCACGGTGAGTTCGCCCTGCGTAAGGACGGCGGCGGCCGCGAGGAAGAGAGTCGAGATCATTTCGTGTTTCCTTTCATGACGAGTTTCGAGACAAGGCAGTAGAGGGCGACGAGCGCGACGGCGCCGCCGACGACGAGCGGCAGGTTGTCCGCCGCCATCTCCTTGCCCTTCAGACAGAGGTCGAGATAGGAGATGTGGGCCGTCGAGCGGCCGATCGCCCAGCCGACGAACGTCAGGATCGCCGTCCAGACGCCCGCGCCGAGCGCGGTGAAGAGCGTAAACGGTCCCAGCGGCATCCGCGCGATGCCGGCGGGGATGGAGATGAGCTGGCGGATCGCGGGAATCATGCGGCAGACGAACGTCGTCGCCGCGCCGTAGCGGTTGAAGACCTCGCAGGCCCGGTCAAGGGCGGCCGGCTTCAGGAAGAACCACTTGCCGTACTTCTCCAGGAACGGCTTGCCGACCCAGAGGGCCAGGAAGTAGTTCACGTAGGCCCCCGCAAGGGAGCCGAGGACGCCGACGAGGAACGCCAGCGTGACGGCGGCGAGCGGGGTTCCGCACCCCAGCTCGCCGCGCGCGGCGAGAAAGCCCGCGGGAATCATCACGACCTCCGACGGAAACGGGATGAACGACGACTCAATCGTCATGAAGACGAAGACGAGCAGAAGTCCCCATGTCGGCGCGAGGGCCGCGAAGGCGTCGAGATGAGCCGCGAGCGTCTCGATCATTTAGTTGAGGCCCTTCGCCTTGAGGAAGTTGTAGGACGGCAGAACCGCCGACAGGTCCTCGAAGTGGCGCTCGCACTCGACGACGAACCACTCGACGCGGTCCTTCGCGGTCGCGGCGATGATGCGGTCCCACTCGACCGGCTTCGCGCCCGGCTTGCCGGGCTGGCCGAGAATCGCGTCGAACTCCTTCACGTCCTTGCCCATGCCGTTCTCCTTCGCGTGGAGGGTCGGCGAGCGGTGCGGATACTTCTCGTAGGTCTCGCACGGATCGACGCCCGCGCAGGTCGACCAGCCGACGTCCTGCTCGATGCAGACGTTCGCGCAGGTGTTCGAGAAGAAGTAGTCCCAGAAGGACGTACCGTCCTGCATGAAGATCGCGTGCTCCCACGTGTGGTTGTGGAGGCCGATGCGGCAGCCGAACTTCGCGGCGTCCGCGGCGACCTTGTTGTAGTGCTCCGCGAGCTTCTTCGTGAAGTCGTCGATCGCCTGCGACGGCTTGCAGGCCTCGCCGCCCTGGCCCGTCGACCAGCTGCAGCCGGGCGGGAAGTTGCCGCCGCCGGGGCAGATGATGAGGTTGTTGCCGTAGGACATGTTGAAGTCGCACGTCTTCTTGAGGACTTCGGGGTCATACGTCCACTTCTTCGTGTCTAGGCCGTAGGCGTTCGTGGACACGTGCGTGCCGCACGCCACGAGGCCCGCGTTCGCGAGCGCCTTGCGAAGGCCCTTCGGGTCGTTGCCGTACTGGTAGTAGCCGGCGAACTCGACGCCCTTGAAGCCGATGGCCGCAACGTTCTCCAGCGCCTTGTCGAGGCCGACGCCCACCAGCGTGACCTTGCCTTCCTTGTCCTTGACGCCGCCGATGTACTTGTGCAGCGAGTAGAGCTGCAGCGCGATCTTCTGCGGCTTCGGGCCGCACTTCGCCGGCGGCGGGCAGATGCACCCCGGAAGGGCCGCCGCAGCGGCGCCCGTGCCGAGGAATCCGAAGAACTGTCTACGTGAAACGTTCATTTCCTGTTTTTCCTTTTTGGTTTTGCCGGCCCTTGCCGCTCATGTCACTCACGTCCATCGACAAGAGAGACGTGAGTGGCGCGAGAGACAAGAGCCTTAATTCGATTATTCGATTATTCGATTATTCGATTATTTCTCAGAACTCCCAGCCCGTGCGGATGTAGGGCTTGACGAGCGCGTTCGCGGCGGCGTTGTCGAAGCTCTGCGTCGCCGAGTTCCAGGCGAGCTTGCCCGAGACCTGCTGCGCGATGCAGCCGACGAGGATGCCCTCCATCTGCGGAATGCAGTACTCGATGTCCGCGAAGCAGCGCGAGTGCGTCTGCTCGTACCACGGGCCTTCGCCGCGAATGGCGTTCACGAACTCGCCGTAGTGGCCTTCCGCGAAGCCCTTCATCTCGACGGTCGACTTGCCGTCCGCCGCCGCCTTCGATCCGACGCAGAACGGGATCGTGCGCGCGACGAGCTTGGCCTTCTCGTGCTGGAAGATGTCGACGAACGTCGGGTCGTCGTTGAGCGCGAGCGCGCACTTTGCGCCGTAGTCGTCCTGCATGAGCACCGCGCCCTTCGAGCCGATGATGTAGCAGCCCGTGTTCGGGACCTCCTTGAAGGTCTTGATGACCTTGGGCATGATCTCCGCCGAGGGCTTCATCGCGCTCTTGCCTGGCTTGTCCATGTCGTAGCCGTCGTACCAGAAGAGCGTGACCGCCGGCAGCTTGACGCCGGGACGCACCTTCGACTCGCGAGCCTTGTAGGTGAGCTTCACGATCGACTTCGACGGATAGGCGATGTCGTTCTTCTCCTCGATCTTCACGCACTCGGCGTCGGAGACGCCCGCGAGCTCAAGGCCGCGGAACGGCAGGTTCATCGTGTGGCAGGCCATGTCGCCGAACGCGCCCGCGCCGAAGTCGTGGAAGCCGCGCCACGTGAACGAGTGGTAGACGTTCGCGCCGAGCTTCCACGGGTCGTAGACCTTCGCGTCGGCCGGGTACTTGTCGAGGAACGGACGCGACTTCGCCGTCGCCAGCCAGGCGTCCCAGTTGAGGCCGTTGCGGACGGGGTCGCCCTTCGCGCCGCGGCTCGTCACGTAGTCCGCCACGCCCTTGCCCTGCGGCCACACGGCGCGGTTCGTCCACACGTGGACTTCCTTCACGTCGCCGAGGATGCCGCTCTGGATGACTTCCGTGCAGCGGCGCATCGAGTCGAGCGAGGAGCCCTGGTTGCCCATCTGGACGATGACGCCGTTGTCCTTCGCCGTGCGGTCGAAGTAGTCGAGCTCCCACAGCGTGCGCACCAGCGGCTTCTGGACGTAGACGTGGATGCCCTGCTTCATCGCGCCGATCGCGACCGGGGCGTGCACGTGGTCCGGCGTCGAGATCGTCATCGCCTCGATGCCGAGGACGCCCGCGTTGTCGAGCAGCTTGCGGTAGTCGGTGAAGAACGGAACGGAGTAGATGTCGAAGTCGATGCCGTCCTTTGCCAGCTGCAGGGCGGCCCTCTCGCGCACCGTGTAGTCGGCGTCGCAGAACGCGACCATCTCGACGAGGCCCGACTTGAGCATCGGCGTCCAGTCGCTGTAGCCCTTGCCCAGCACGCCGACGGCGGCGAGCTTGATCTTCTGGCGGCCGAACGGGCACTTGCAGCCGCCGATCGCGAACAGTCCGGCGCCGCCGAGGCCGCGCAGGAAGTTTCTTCTGGATGAGTTGATTTGGATCATGTTTTCTCCTTTGTTTTGTGACGGGCCGTGCGGCCCGGTTACTGTGAAATCTTCGCCTTTCCGTCGATGACGCGGTTGCGGACGAGCACGTCCAGCGTCCGGTTGACGTCCGCGACTTCCTTCGCGTCCCCCGGCTTCGCGCGATACGCCGCGAGCGCCGCGTCGAATGCGGCCTTGTAGGGATTCTCGTTCGCGTAGGCGATCACTTCCGCCAGCGCCTTCACGGTCGCGGCCGTCGGCGCCTTCGGGTCGGCGATCTTGGCGTAGAGCTTCGCCGCCGTCTCGCGGCGGAGCTTCATGACCTCACGCTCGTCGGCGGACATCGCGCAGTGCGTCTTGTTGGCCCAGCGCGAGGCGAGCGGACGGTACCAGATGTTGCGGAACTGGACGACGCAGCCGTGATCCTGCAGCTGGAGCGGCCCCACGGACCTGTGCGGCGCGAGGGGGCGGCGATGGCAGTGCGTCGTCAGCCCTTCCATCTCCCAGTGATCCTGCACGAGCACGCCGTTGAAGAACACCGTCACGCTGCCGGGGTGGACGAGCCTGTCGCCGTCCCAGACCGGCTGGTGGAAGACGATGTCGTAGACCTGCCACTCGCCCGGCTTGCGCGCGGGGTTGACGAGCGGCGGATTCTCGGCGTAGACGGAGCCCGCCTGGCCGTCGGCGTAGTTATCGACGAACCCGGCCTTGCCGTCCAGCTCCCGCGACGTGTAGTACGACTCCAGCACCTGGATCTCGTAGTTGTTCATCAGGAAGACGCCGGAGTTCCCGCGCATCTGCGGCCCCTTGTCCGTGAAGAGCCGGTTGGGGTCGTGGCGGTACTCGATGTGGAGCTGGCAGTCGCCGAACTCCGCGCGCGAGAAGATCGCGCCGCCGTTCTTCCAGTCGGGCACGGTGTAGAAGTAGCCGTCGGGCGAATAGGACCAGGCGGAAGGCTGGCCCTTCCCGTCGCGCCAGTTCCTCTCGAACGACGCCTTCGTGCCGTCGAAGAGGACGACCGCGTCGGACGGCGGCATCCCGATCTCCTTCGCCGGCTCGACCTTGGCCGGTTTCGGGCGGTTCCAGTCATGAACCGCCCAGGCGTGCTTGGCGTCCGGCGTGTCGCCGTACAGCGCCGCAAAGACAACTAAAGAACTCAGCAGCATTGTCGCATTCCTTTCGTGCCGTGAATCAGAGCGCCGGATACAGGAACATGTTCTTGTAGTCCGCGTCGGAGTGGTCGCCCTGGAGGTAGATCGGGCCCGCCTTGTTGAGGTCGGCGTCGATCGCGCCGCCCGTCACGCCCTCGAGCTTCGCGTTGTCGATGATCTTCACGCCGTTCAGCCAGGTCGTGATGTGGCCCTTGTAGACCGTGACGGAGACGTGCTGCCACTCGCCCGCCGGCTTCTCGGCGGCGACGGACGGCGTGACGCGCCCGTAGTAGGCGGCCATGTTGTGGCGGTCGAGCTCCTTGCCGTAGCTGTCGACGACCTGGCACTCGAAGCGGCCGCGCAGGTACACGCCGGAGTTCGAGTTCTTCGGCACGCGCACGTCGTATTCGAGCTTGAAGTCGAAGAAGTCCGCCCGCTTCGACATGATGTTCGCGCCGCCGCCGGCCCACGAGCCGTCCGGCTTGAGGCCAAGCGCGTTCGAGAGCACGCCGTCCTTGAACGACCAGCCGAACTTCGCCTTCGGGTTCATCGAGACCCAGCCGTCAAGGCCGTCCTTCAGCAGGTCGATCTTCTCGCCGAACTTCGCGTCCTCGGTGCGCACCTTGTCGCAGATCGCCGGGTTGCGCCAGCCGTAGAACGGCTGCCACGCGCCCTTCAGCGCCCCCGTCTTCCCGTCGCACGGCGCGAGGCGCGCGATCATCCGGTCGCCCAGCACGCTGCCCTCGTAGCGGTAGCCGTACGGATGCGTGAACGAGAACCAGCTGCCGCAGACCTTGAGGTCCCTGACCCATTCCGGCGAGCCCCAGCGGTAGAGGACGAACGCCTGCGGCGCGCCGTTCGCGTCGCGCGAGAAGATGAAGCTCCCGGCCGGCATCCCGTCGTAGGGGAGGTCGGCGCTCCAGTTGCCCATCACGGGGTCGCACTTCGCCTTGTCGGCCCCGCACGGGGTCTTGTCGGTCATGCAGCCGGCCGCCAGCGCGACCGAGAGAATCGGAATCAGCTTTTTCATTTTTCGTTTTCCTTTGTTTGGGGTTTGCAAATTGTCAGACAGAGCCTCTCGCACCTTTCCACCTTTCCACCTTTCACTCTTCCACCTTTCAACTCCTCAGATACGCGCTATACGCCCGATAGGTCTGGTAGCAGTCGTTCTTCGAGACGATCTCCCACGGCGCGTGCATGTTCCACATGGGCGTGCCCATGTCGAGCACCTTCATGCCGAAGCGCGCCATGTACTGCGAGATCGTGCCGCCGCCGCCCTTCTCCATCTTGCCGAGCTCCGCCATCTGCCACTGGACGTCGCCCCTGTCCATGATGTCGCGGATCTTCGCGATGAATTCCGGCCCGCAGTCGCTCGCGCCGCCCTTCGAGGTGCCGCCCGTGTACTTCGACGCCGCGACGCCCTTGTGGAGGCGCGCCTCGTTGCCGGTCGAGTCGACGTCGGGGAAGTGCGGGTCGGCCGCCGCCGTGACGTCCGCCGACAGCATCGTCGACATCTCGAGCGCGCGCCGCACGAGGATGTCGCGCGCGTCCTTCTCCTGCCGCTCGATCAGTTCGGCGACCGTGTTCTCGAAGAACGAGCTCTGCATGCCCGTCGAGCCCATCGAGCCGATCTCCTCCTTGTCGCACATGAGGATCGAGGCCGTCACGTCCGGCACGTCGTCCGCCGCGTCGAGCAGGGCCTGGAGCCCCGCGAACGAGCAGACGCGGTCGTCGTGGCCGTAGCCCGTGATGAGCGCGCGGTCGAAGCCGACCTCGCGCGGCAGCCCGGCGGGGACGATCTCCAGCTCGGCGGAGAGCAGGTCTTCCTCTTCGACCCGGTACGTCTTCTTCAGGTACTTGACGAGAAGATCGCGCTTCTTGGACTCGTCTTCCTGTCCCTTTTTCCCTCTTCCTTCTTCCCTCTTCCCTTCTGCCTTCTCTCCCGTCGTCCAGCACACGGGGTCGAGGTCCTCGGCCTCGAAGAACTCGTCGCGCGTCTTCTTCGCCTGGTCCTTGCCGAGGTGCGGCAGGATGTCGGAGATCATGAAGACGGGGTCGCCCGGATTGTCGCCGACGGCGACGTCGACGAACGAGCCGTCCTTGCGGACGATGCGGCCGTAGAGGGCGAGCGGCAGCGTGAGCCACTGGTACTTCTTGATGCCGCCGTAGATGTGGCAGTCGAAGTAGACGCAGCCGCCCTTCTCGTAGAGCGGACGCGGCTTGAGGTCGAGGCGCGGCGCGTCGGTGTGGCCGCCGACGACCTTGAGGCCCGCCGCCGCGACCTTCCTCTTGCCGATGACGGCCGCCATGACCGTGCGGTCCTCATAGCCGCGATACACCTTGTCGCCGGCCTTGAGGGACTTGAAGGAACCGATCTCGCGAAAGCCGCGCGCCTTCAGGAGGCGCACGCTCTCGGCATAGCTCCGGCGCGCCGTCTTCGCGACGCCCAGGTAGCGCAGATATTCGCCGCAGTAGTCTTCAAGCGGCCTATACGACATTTTCATGGTCGGTAAGTATACCAAATTCTCCGCGAATTGGGTAGCGTCTCGCCCACCCGTCTGGCCTCAGCGTTCGCGATCCGTCGGAAGGCCCCAGCTCTCGAGCTTCGTCGCCATCCAGTCGAAGGACGCCTCGTGCATCTCGCGGGCGCGTCCGCACGGAATGACCGGCCCGCAGGCGACCTTGATGTCGTAGCCCGTGTCGACGGGCCCGAAGTCCTTGAAGACCTTGCGCAGGAGGCCGCTCGTGCGCGTCGGCTGGCAGCGCGTGTCCACGACGATCGGCACGACCGGGCAGCCCGCGCGCTCGGCGAGCTTCGCGCCGATCGACGAGTACTTCTTGCGGCTGAAGACCTCGCAGCGCGTCCCCTGCGGGAAGATGAGGAAGCTGTCGCCGCCCTGGATGCGCTCCGTGCCGACGCGCAGGATGTTCACGAGGTCTTCGCGCGGCGAGACGCGGCTGATGGGCACCATCCGCATGTGCTCCGCCGCCTTCTCGAGGAACGGCAGGTGCGCGAGCGACGCCTTCGCGACGTAGCTGAACGGCGAGATCGCCAGCAGCAGCGGCGGCAGGAGGATCGTCTCGGTCATCGACAGGTGGTTGCAGACGTAGAGGACGGGCCCCTTGTGCGCAATGCGGCCCGAGAAGCCCTCGACCAGGACGTTCATGCCGAGACGCTCGGCCGTCGTCACGGTCGAGAAGCAGAAGCCGGCCCAGCGGTCCGTCGTCAGCTTGCCGAACGGCTCGGCGAGGGCGCAGCACGGGAAGACGCGCGTCACGCCCCACGTGTAGCGCAGGGTCGTCCACGCGGACGGCTTGGCGCGCCGGACGGCGCGGCAGTCGGGGGCCGTCCGGTAGCCGCCTGTCGTGCGGATGGATTCCTGGAACTCATTCAGCGTCGTTGTTCTCATGTTCAACCTGCTCCTGTGCGCCCCTCGCGGCGGCTGCGTTCTCGGCCTTGGCCTTCTCGATCATGTCCTGACGGACGGACTCAAGCTGCGCCTTGAGGTCGTCGCGCATCTCCTGAAACTGACGCTTCTGCTCCTCGCGCTCGGCTTCGCGCGCCTGGCGCTCCTCCTCGCGCTGGCGAAGCCGCGCCTCCTCCTGCGCCTGTTCGGCGGCGAGCTTTGCACGGCGGCGGCTGCGGAGCGTCCCGCCCAAGAGCGGCGACCGCGCCGTCGGCGCGTTCAGGAGGCTGATGCCGTCATTCGCCTTCGCCGCGCCCGCCTTCGCCGTCGCGGCGGCATCCTTGGCCGAGTCTCCGCCGATTGAGAGCGTCACCTCGATCTCGCCTTTCGCGATCGTCATCGTCGCCGTCTCGGGGTCGGCCTCCTTCACGAGCCAGCCGCCGCGCGACTCGCCGACCTTCAGGTAGTAGTGGCGGGGGTTCTTGCCGTCCGAGCTGTCCGTGAAGCCGACGGCGACCTGCCCGTCGGGCGTCTGGTTGATGACGGAGAAGCGGATGGCGCTCTTCAGCTGCTCCTGCTCCTTCGTCAGCTCCTTCTGGGACGACTTCGTCACCTCGCTCGGCAGCTTCGTCGGGTCAAACCCGACCGGCAGCGCCCCGAACATCTGCCGGTCGACGATCGACTGGTAGCGCGAATAGGGCTGCTTCTCGGCGAGAGCCGAAATGGCCATCGCAGCCGTCAGAAGAAATACTGGTTTTGCCGTGGACATCCTTACGCTTGTTTCCTTGGACGCTGATTATACCAAAAAACGCCGAGCCAAGGTGCGAGAAATGCTTGACCAAGACAATCAAGCCTTGCGATGAAGAAGATAGGTGACGCCGACGAGAATCCGTTCCGCGTACATCACGACGGCGAGAATCGGATGGCGCAGCAGCCGCTTCCATTTCCCGTGCTCGACAAACACGCTGAAGAAGCGATACGAGAGGCCGAACTGCCGACGGCAGATCGCGTCGTTCCGCCACTTGCGGCGATAGGCGTCCACGGACTTCGCGTAGTAGGCCTTTTTCGCCAGCAGCCGCGCAAGCCCCTGGTTCGTCTCGTTGTGGAGCAGATGACCTTTCGTGACGGCCGTCGGCGTCCCCGCCGCGAGGAGACGCCGGTCGAGGTCCCAGTCCTCGCACGCGACGAGGCTTTCGTCGTAGCCGCCGACCTTCTCCAGCCAGACGCGCGGAATGACGCGCAGACCGTCGATGCACGTGCCGTCGTAGAACGACCGCTCGAAGTTGCGCGCACGCAGGCGCAGGCCGTGCCCCACGCGATGTTCGGGGATGTAGAGGGAGATGGGGGCAGGGAGGCGGGAACAGGTGGCGAGGATTTCGGCGATTGTCTCGCGGGGCAGGATCATGTCCGCATCGACGAAGAGGATGACGTCGCCCGTCGCCTCGCGCCAGCCGCGATTGCGCTGGGCGCAGCGTTCGTGGCCCTGCGTGAAGACGCGCGCGCCGAGGGCGGACGCGATCTCCCGCGTGCGGTCGGTCGAGGCGTTGTCGACGACGACGATCTCGACCCGCGCGCGCACCGCGTCGAATGCGCGGATGCAGGCGGCGATGTTCGCCTCCTCGTTCTTCGTCGGAATGACGACGGAAAGTTCAGGCTTGCCCATGATCTCCTGTTCTCTGACTCATGCCCGCATTATACCAAGATTCCCTCGCGACCGTGCCACCGATTCCCGATCCCGCCCGCGTCACGGGCGCATTCGCCCTTCCCGCTCGCCGACGGGGCCTTTCACGGACAGGCCCTCGCCCGCGCCTTGCCGCCGCAGTCCGGGTAGCCGTCCCACGGGCCTTCGACCTCGGCCGCGCACCGGTCGGCCGAGTCGTCGCCGCACTTCCATGGCAAGGCGAAGTACCGGGCCTCGTCGCGGTACTTGTGCCGAGGACGCCACGCGGGCACGGGCAGCGACGCGAGAAGCTGCCAGGCGACGAGCGGCAGGAGCAGCTGCATCGCCGCCAGGGCGAGAGCGCGCCCGCGGCCCAGTCGGACGCGCGCGACGAGCAGGTAGGCGAAGAACGCCGTCGGCAGGACGAACGTGAACTGGCTGACGATGAAATAGCGGACGAAGAAGAGCGCATGGACTGCCAGGAGGGCCTTCAGGCAGCTGTCGGCCGGGCCGGCCGCGGAAGGGCGCGGGGACGACGGACGGCTCGCGCCCGCCCGCGCCGCCCGCCACGCGAGCGCAAGGGGCGCGACGAAGCTCAGGCCGGAGAGCGCCAGGTTGAAGCCGGCGACCGTCCAGTTGGACGGCAGCAACCCGAAGGCCTCCCCGCCGTAGCTGCCGACCAGCACGTCGCGAAGGCCTCTCGTCGCAAGCGCCCACAGCCAGAACGACGCGCCCGCCGCCCAGGCCGCCGCCGAGAGCCCGAACGACACGGCGATGCGTCCGGCCCCCGCGCCACGCAGGGACGCCGCAGCAGCAAGGAGATAGACGGGCAGGGGAAGGAGCGCGAAGTTGTGCAGCTCAACGTGCACGCCGTTGAGCGCGGCGAGGGCGACCAGCCAGCCAAGACGGCGCGACGCGAGAAACCGCATCAGGAACAGCGTCTCGAAGGCGACGAACGTCAGCGACATCGTGTAGACCTCCGCCACGCACGAGAGCCACCAGAGAGCATGGGAGAGCCCGAACGCGACCGCCAGGGCCAGGTTGCGCGAGCAGAGCCAGAAGCCCGCCACGGCAAAGGCCCCGAAGAGCGATGAGATCAAGGTGACCTGGTAGGGCGTCGAGCAAAGGGAACGGGCGATCGCCGCATAGAGCGGATGCGCCGTCGCGAAGGAGTCGCAACCGCCCAGAAGGCCGTCGGCGCAGCGGAGGATGCGGTAGTGGAACTCGCCCGAATCGCCCCAGCCGAGGCCACGCTGCGCCGTCAGCGCGTAAAGGGCGAAAAATCCCAGCGCAAGGACGAGAAACCGGCTCGACGTCCGCTTCGGCACTTAGGCGCCTTCCGTTGCCGGCCCGGGCGTTTCCGCTTCGCCGAATGCCGGCGCCGGGCCGGGCGCGTCGGCAGGTTCGGCGGCGGGCGCCGTCGGCGCGGCCGGAACGGGCGCGGGCGGCGGCGCGGCAAAGCGCGTCGGGTTCTTCGCCATGAACTCCCACGCGAACGCCTTGTACGCCTCGGCGCCCTTCGAGCGCGCATCGAGGAAGACGACCGGCGTGCCCATCGACGGCGCCTCCGAGACGCGCACGTTGCGCGGGATCACCGTCTCGTAGACCTTCTCGCCGAAGTGGCCGCGCACCTCCTCGATCACGTCCGTCGTCAGCCGCGCGACGGAGTTGACCATCGTGAAGACGATGCCGTTGAGCTCCAGCGCGGGATTCACCCCCGCGCGCAGCTTCTCGATCGAGCCCGTGATGAGCGCGAGGCCGTCCATCGCCAGGTATTCCGCCTGCGTCGGGATGAGGACGGAGTCCGTCGCCGCGAGCGCGGACGTCATGACGAGCCCGAGGGACGGCGGGCAGTCGAGGATGATGTAGTCGAACGCGCCCGACGCCCTCACCGGCGCGAGAACCTTGCGGATCAGCTCCAGCCGGTCGTCGCGCATCGCCAGCTCGACTTCCGCGCCCGCGAGATCGACTTCGGACGGGATGACGTTCAGGTTGTTCCACTTCGTGGGCTGGATGACGTCCGCGACGTCCTTCGCGCCCGTGAGCACCGGATACATCGAGACGCCGGGCTGCTTCTCGAGGCCGAGGCCCAGCGTCGCGTGCGCCTGCGGGTCGAGGTCGATCACCAGCACCGCGCGCTTGCGGGCCGAGAGCGCCGCCGCGAGGTTCACGACGGTCGTCGTCTTGCCGACGCCGCCTTTCTGGTTTGCGATCGCAATGACTTTTGTCTGCCGTTCCATATCTTCAAAACCTTCTTAACGACCAAACGGGGTCAGGGGAGCAGGACAGCCGACAATGGACAGCCGACAAACGCCCCAACTTCCAACCCTCAAAACGTCCAAACATCCAAACCCCCAAACCATTCGATCATTCGACCATTCGATTATTCGATTATTCGATCATTTCCCTAAAACAGCTTTCCGTTCTTCTGCAGATCGGCGATGTTGCCCTTCGCGCTGCGGTTGACCTCGCGCAGCCACAGCTCCACAAGCGCGACGTCCCACGGCTCGTCCACGCACTGGATGACCGCCGCGAACTGGTCGCCCGACGCGAGGACCGACTCCTTCACGCGCGCCGTGACGGCCGAGAGCCGGTCGGTCACGATCTGCTCGGAGAAGTTGTCGGACTTCAGGTGGTAGCCGTACTGGAGGATCCGCAGGTTCTCCTCGTGGCTGCGGAGGAAGTCGAAGTACTCCCGCGCCGCCTCGCCGAAGCCCTCGAACTCGGCCTCCTGGAAATGCGGCAGGATGACGCGCGGCTGATGCGCCTCCAGCCGCCCCTCGCGGATGCGGATCTTGCCGGGGAAGTCGGCGAGCTCCGAGACGAGGTGGTAGTTGACGAGCGTGTTGCCGAACGTCTCCAGGCGGTGCGACGGCTCCAGGATGAACCGCGCGCTCTTCGCCGCATACCAGCGGTCGAACTCGGGGTTGGCACTCACATTCCCTTTCCGCAGCACTTCTTGTACTTCTTGCCGCTGCCGCACGGGCACGGGTCGTTGCGGCCGACCTTCGGCTCCTCGCGCACGATCGGCTTCTCGCCGACGAAATCGCCGTCCGCGAACTTCCAGCCGTCCGCCTCCATCACGAACTGGGCGAGTTCGTGGTGGTTGCAGAATTCGCCGTTCGCCGTGTAGAGCGCGCGGAACTCGACGACGCCCGTCGCGTCGTCCTTCTGGCCGCCTTCCGTGCGGATGATCTCAAGGCCATGCCATTCGGCGGCGCGAGACCAGTTCTTCGAGGTCTCCGCGTCGAATTCCTCCTGGACGTCGGCCGTGGCACTGGTCTTGAGAAAATCGACGTCGCCCGTCACGTAGGATGAATAGCGGGCGCGCATCAGCGCCTCCGCCGTCTCGGCTTTCGCCGCGCCGGAGATGATCGGCCCACAGCATTCGCCGTAGGTCTTGCCGGACTTGCAGGGACAAAGTTCTGTGCTTTCCATAATTGACTGCGTATTTTACCAAAATCTGCGGTGAAAAGGCAATGCACCCGCTCTCAAGGCTGGCCTCATTGCCCAGTCATCGAACCGAAATGCAAAATTTAGAGTATAATGTGCGGCACTTATGGACACCTTCGGCTTGTGGTCGCTCGTCCCGCCCCTCGTGGCAATCGTGCTCGCGCTCCTGACGCGCGAGATCGTCCTTTCCCTTTTCGCCGCCATCTTCTCCGGCGCGGCGATCCACGCCTGCCTGACGCACGCGGGCGCGCTCGCCGCGTTCAAGACGATCGTCGACCTGATCGGCGGCAAGACGGCGGAGAACATGCCGATGGTCCTCTTCCTCTGCCTCCTCGGCGCGCTCGTCTCGGTCGTCACGCGCGCGGGCGGCGCGCGCGCCTACGGCGAGTGGGCCTACCGGCGGCTCAGGAGCGAGACGGCCGTGAACCTCATGACGATCGTCATGGGCCTCATCATCTTCATCGACGACTACTTCAACTGCCTCACCGTCGGCACGGTGATGCGGCCCGTCACGGACAAGTTCAAGATCTCCCGCGCAAAGCTCGCCTACCTGATCGACACGACCGCCGCGCCCGTCTGCATCCTCTCGCCGATCTCGTCGTGGGCGGCCTACGTCATCTCCTGCCTGCCCGAGGGGATGCAGGAAAGGGGCCTCGGCCTCTACCTCGCCGCCGCGCCGCTCAACTTCTACGCGATCCTCTCGCTCGTCCTGCTGTTCCTCTTCGCCTTCGGGCACCGCTTCGACATCGGGCTCATGCGCCGCATGGAGCGGACGTCCCACGTCCGCCACGACGTCGGCGCGGAGGTCGTCATGCGCGAGGGCCTGGAACCCGTTCCCGTCTCCGACCACGGCCACGTCATCGACCTCGTGCTGCCGATTCTCGCGCTCATCGGCTTCGCGGCGTGGTTCCTCACGCGCTACGAGGCGGGCGTCGCCCTCGCGCTCGCCGCGCTTGTCGCGCTCGTCCTCACGTTCCTCTTTCTCGTGCCGCGCCGCGTCATCGACTACCACCAGTTCGCGGCGGCGACGCTCTTCGGCATCAAGACGATGGTGCCCGCGCTCGTCCTCCTCGCGCTCGCGTGGGGCATCTCCGCCGTCTGCAACGACCTGCTCGGCACGGGGAAGTACATCGCCACGCTGCTTGTCCGGGCGGACCTCTCGCTCGTCTTCCTGCCGGCGACGATGTTCGTCACGGCGGCCGTCTTCGCCTTCGCGACGGGCGCGAGCTGGGGCGCGATCGGCATTCTCGTGCCGATCGGCATGAGCGTCTGCCAGGCGATCGAGCCGACGGCGGCGGTGCTCACGCTCGCGGCGACGCTCGCCGGCAGCGTGATGGGCGACCACTGCTCGCCCATCGCCGACACGACGATCCTCGCCTCGACGGGCGCGCAGTGCAAGCACATGAACCACGTGATGACGCAGATCCCCTACGCGCTCCTCGCCGGGGGCGTCTCGCTTCTCGCCTACCTCGCCGCCGGCGCCGTGTTCCTGTAAGCCGTCACCGCACGTCGACGTGCGGCGCCAGCGGGTAGCGGCCGAACGCGCGGCCGAAGACGGCGAGGCCGCTGTCCGACTCCAGCCGCACCGTCACGCGCCCGCCCTTCACGTCCTCCGCCAGCACGGGCACCTCGACGAGGTAGCCGTAGCTGCCGGCCTCGCGCAGATGCCCGTCGTGCGGCTGGGCGAGCCACGAGAGGATGCCGCGGCTGTCCGCCGGATCGTCCGGCAGGGCCTGCTCGTGCGCGAGGCGTCCGTTCACGTAGACCTTCAGGTTCGCGGGAAACTTCGCCGCGCTCGTCTGCGGACAGCTGTTCGGGTTCTTCGAGCGGTCATTCGTGCCGCCGCCGAGCATGTCGTCAAGCCCCGCGCGGACATACGCCGCGCCGACGTCCTTGCCGTTCAGCCGCTTGGCGGAGAGCTCCGCCCGGAAGACGCCGCCCGCCGCCGGGGCCGGAAGCGCGAAGGTGAACGAACCCTTGCCGAAGCCGTTGAGCTTGAGGTCGCCGAGGACGTTGGTCGCGCCGATCGACCAGTCGGCGGCCACGGCGGCCGGGAGCTCCGCCCCCGCGACGGCCACAGTCGAGAACGACCAGAAGTTCGTCGCGACCGGCTGCCCGTCGGCGAGGAGCGTGAAGACAAGGCAGCCGCTGGCCGGCTCGTCCGGCGCCGTCCACGCGATGTCCCAGAGCCTTTCGCACTGCCACGGCCGCGCCGTGACGGCTGACGTCTCCTCGGACGGCGGCTCCGTGCGCCGCACGCCGCGCGCGTCGAAGAACCAGCCTTCGCGCCGGAGCGTGAGCGACCGCCCCGCATACTTGTCCGTCACCAGCGAGACGCCGACGGGAACCGTCACCGCCGCGCCGGGCGTGACCGTCTCGCCCGTCTCGCGTCCGGGCGTGCCGGCGAAGAAGAGCGCGGCGTCCGCATGGAGTCCGGCGAGGCTCATCCCCGCCAGCTCCTCGAAGCCCGTCTCCTTCCACGTGCGGTCGAAGCGGACGTAGCCGTTCCACTCGTTCGTGACGTCATGATGTTCCGTGTAGAGCCAGCCCGCGCACTTCAGGTGGCGGCGGAAGGCGTTGATCATGAGGTGGTAGTCCCACGAGAAGTCGCAGTCGCCCGTCGAGCCTTCGTAGCCCCAGACGTTGCCGCACTCGGAGTTCATCATCGGCTCGTCGCGCTGGACGTGTCCGCCGATGTAGTTGTGCGTCGAGCCGGGGAACGTCTGGGCGCATTCCTCGGCGACGCGCCGCTCCCAGCTGTAGCCCGGGCAGTAGGCGTGCCACGTGTTGACGTCCGTGACGACGTGGTCGCGGTTGCAGGGCGAGTTGTCCTCGATGAGGCGCGTCGGGTCGGCGAGCTTCGCCTGGCGGTACGCCTCGGCGACCCGGCGCTGCGCCCAGGCGCGGTAGGTTCGCCTGAACGCGCCGCCGCCATCGGCGAGACCCGCCGCGAGCGAGCGATTGGAGAAGAGCCCCCACGTCTCGTTGAAGAGCGTCCACTGGTAGATCGACGGATGGTTGAAGTCTCGCTTGAGCATCCCCTCGAAGCACTTCCAGTGCTCCTCGAACATCGCCTCGCTCACGTCGCCCCACGCGCAGGGGACGTCCGCCTGGATCAGGAGGCCGAGCCGGTCGGCCCAGTAGAGCTTGCGCGGCATCTCGACCTTGATGTGGACGCGGTTGCCGGAGAGCGCGAGCCTCTTCGAGATGAGGATCTCGTTCTTCATGAATTCGTCCGACGGGAACGTGTACCAGCCCTCCGGGTGGTAGCTCTGGTCAAGGCAGAGCTGCAGGTAGACGGGCCTGCCGTTCAGCGTCATGTAGCTGTCGCCGTTCGGCGTCTTGCCCGTGCCGACTTCGCGGAAGCCGAAATAGGTCTTCACCACGTCGTCCGCGAACGTCAGCGCCACGTCGTAGAGGTGCGGGTCGTCAAGCTCCCAGAGGCGGGGGTTCGCCAGCGGGATCTCGCCCGTGACGACCTGCTGCCCGACCGCGACCGGGAACGAGAAGGCGCGACCGTCCACGTCCGCGCGCAGCGCGCGCGCAGCCTTCGCCGGCGCGCCGAGCGTCGCCTCCAGGCGGACGGACTTCCGCGCGAGCGACGGAATGAGGCGCACGCTGTCGAGGAACTCGTCGCCGCGCGCCTCCAGGTAGACCGTCTGCCAGATGCCGCGCGCGTTGCCGTAGCCCTGCTTGCCCCAGAGGTAGTGGCCGTCCTGCGCGGCCTTCGGGCTCGGGTCCCACACGGCGAAGCCGAGCGTCTGCTCCTCGCCCCACTTCACGAACTCCGTCAGCTCGAACTCGAACGGCACGTAGCCGCCGACGTGCGTGCCGAGCGCCTGTCCGTCGAACGTGCAGGTCGTGTCATGGTCGGCCGCCCCCACGACGACGAAGACGCGCTTCCCCTTCCAGGCGGCCGGCACCGTCACCTGGCGGCGGTAGTGGCCCGTGTCCTGCCCGGCTTCCGACTTGACGCCCGACAGCGGCGAGCCCCAGCCAAAGGGGACGAGGATCTTCCGGTCCAGCCGGTCGGCGGCAAAGCCGAAGTCCCAGTCGCCGTTCAGGTTGACCCAGTCCGCACGCTCCCAGTCGGGACGCGGATGCTCCGGAAGGGGAATCTCCGCCGCCGCCACGGACAACGCCAGGGCCGACGCGAACGCGCCGACGAATCTCGCACTCATGCTCATCAGGTCTTCTCCATTGGATTTCAAGTTCAAGTTGAGCGGGTATTATAGCATAATCGCGCGCCGCTACACGGGCAGCAGGTCTCGCCCGCCGCGCAGGCCGTTCGCCATCGCCAGCAGAAGCCCATAGTTGACAATCGGCACGCCCGCCGCGCGGCAGGCATCGATGCGCCGCAAGACCTCCCGCCGCGTCAGCATGCAGCCGCCGCAGTGGACGACGAGCGCGACCTTTCGCCCGTCCGGCTGCTCAAGCGGAAACGCGCCGCCGCTCGAAAAGGCGAATCTCAGATCCCTGCCCGTCAGCTTCGCGAGCGCCTTCGGAATCTTCGTCGTTCCGATGTCATTGCACTGGCGATGGTGCGTGCAGCCCTCGGACACGAGCACTGTCGCGCCGTCCGCCAGATCCCCAATCGCCGCAAGCCCCTTTCGGTAGGCGTCGAGATCGCCCTTCTGCCGCGCAAAGAGAATCGAGAAGGACGTGAGGAGCGGCCGGGCAAGGGCTTGGGAGGCCTGGAATGCCTGGATGGCTTGGCGCACGGCGGCGAACGCCTGCGAATCCGTGATGACGACCGTGCGACCGCAGACGGCCGCGGGCGCGACCGTCAGGCAGGCCGGCAGTTCCTCCGGCTGGCAGACGGCACAGGCGACATGGCGGTCGAGGCAGTCGCGGATGACCTGCACCTGCGGCAGGATGAGCCGCCCTTTCGGCGCGGACTCGTCAATCGGGCACACGCAGATGACGCGGTCGCCCGTGCGCACGACGCCGTCCAGCAGGCCCGGCGTGTCGTCGGCCAGCGGAATCGCCGCGACCTTCTTCTTCAGATCCTCGACCGACTCGCCGCGCCGGTAGACGAGGACAGCGACCCGACGCCTCTCGCACGTCGCGCGGAACTCCCGATACCACGGCGACGCCTCGTCGGCCGCCGCCCCCCAGACCCAGATGGCGACGTCGGTCGTCGCGAGGACGTCCAGCGACTTCTGCACGCGCTGCGCGCCGAGCGCGCCCACGTCGTCGAGACCGGCCGTGTCCGTGACGAGGCACGGACCGAGCGGCAGGATCTCCATCGCCTTCGAGACGGGGTCGGTCGTCGTGCCGGCAACGTCGCTCACGATGGCGATCTCCTGCCCCGTAAAGGCGTTGACGAGCGTGGACTTTCCCGCGTTCCTCAAGCCGAAGAACGCGAGGCGGACGCGGTTCGCGCGCGGGGTCTCGTTCAGATCTCCCATAGGCAGGACGTCAAGCGGGCGCGCCCTGCCGCGCCGCGAGCGCGTGGTACTCCTGCAGCGTGCGGACGCCGGTGCCGCCGAAGGCGCCGTCCTCGGCGAGGCCGCGCACGGCCGCCCGGAAGCCGTCGAGCGTCGTCGTGAGCGGCACGCCCGCCGCGACCGCGCCGGAGCGGAGGCGCGCGTTGTCCTCGTTCGCCTCGTTGCCGGCCTCGGTCGTGCAGACGACCCACTTCACCTGCCCCGCCTTCAGGAGGTCAAGCGCGTTCGGCCGCCCGCGCGAGATGCGGAAGACCGCCTTGGACGGGATGCCCGCCTCCCAGAGGCGCGTCGAGGTGCCGCGCGTCGCGTAGACGCCGTAGCCGAGCCGCACGAGCTCGCGCACGGCCTCGACGCCGGCCGCCTTGTCCTCGTCGCGCAGCGAGACGAAGACCTCGCCCGCCTTCGGGAGCGGGCTCCCCGCCGCCAGCTGGCTCTTGAAGTAGGCGATCTCCGGATCGTCGTCGATCGCCATCACCTCGCCCGTCGACTTCATCTCCGGCGTGAGCGCGACTTCCGCGCCGGGGAACTTCACGAACGGGAAAACGGCCTCCTTCACCGACGTGTAGGGCGGAACGACCTCCCGCGTGAAGCCGATGTCGGCGAGCTTCTCGCCGACCATGCAGCGCGCGGCGATGTCCGCCAGCGGCACGCCGATCGCCTTCGAGACGAACGGCACCGTGCGCGAGGCGCGCGGGTTGACCTCGATCATCCAGACCTCGCCGTCCTTCACCGCGAGCTGGATGTTCATGAGGCCGACGATGTGGAGGCGCTTGGCGAACTCGTGCGCGTCGCGCTTCACCTCGGCGACGGTCTCCGGCGTCAGCGAGCGCGGCGGCGTGACGGCGGCCGCGTCGCCCGAATGGCAGCCGGCCGCCTCGACGTGCTCCAGGATCGCGCCGACGACCGTCGTCTCGCCGTCGGAGACGCAGTCGACGTCCAGCTCGATCGCGTGCTCGAGGAACTTGTCGATCAGGATTGGCTTGCCCTCCGCCGCCGCGACGGCCTCGGACACGTACCTGTCGAGCTCCGCGTCCGTCGAGACGATGGCCATGCCGCGGCCGCCGAGGACGAAGCTCGGACGCACGAGGACGGGGTAGCCGATCTCCGCCGCGATGCGGTGGGCGTCGGCGACGGAATGCGCGATGCCGCTCGCCGGCTGCTTCACGCCGACTTCCGCCACGAGGCGCTTGAAGAAGTCGCGGTCCTCCGCGCGGTCGATGTCGTCCGGCGACGTGCCGACGATCCGCGCGCCGGCCGCCTTCAGCCGCTGCGCGAGGTTGAGCGGGGTCTGTCCCCCGTACTGCACGATCACGCCGTCGCAGCGCTCGCGGTCGTAGATCTCCATCACGTCCTCGAACGTCAGCGGCTCGAAGTAGAGCCGGTCGGACGTGTCGTAGTCCGTCGAGACGGTCTCGGGGTTCGAGTTGACCATCACGACCTCGTAGCCGCGCGCCTTCAGCGCAAACGCCGCGTGGCAGCAGCACCAGTCGAACTCGATGCCCTGTCCGATGCGGTTCGGCCCGCCGCCCAGCACCATGATGCGGGGCTTTGAAGAAGTAATCGAATGTTCGAATTTCCGAATCGTCGCGTCGTCAGAAAGGCCGTTTTCCATTCGACCATTCGACCATTCGACCATTCGATCATTCCCGTTCTCCCACCCGTAATAGCTGTAGTAGTACGGCGTCTTCGCCTTGAACTCGCCGGCGCAGGTGTCGACCTCGCCGAACGACGGGCGAATCCCCGCCGCCTGGCGCGCCGCACGCACCGCCGCCTCGTCGCACCCGAGCGCCGCCGCGATCTCCCTGTCCGAGAAGCCGAAGACCTTGGCCTGATGAAGGAAGGAAGAAGGAAGAGGGAAAAAGGAAGATGTATGGTTGCTGACGCATTCCTTTTCGTGCTGCCCAGACGAAGAAGACGACGAAAATTCCGCCGAAAATTCCGCACTTCTTCCTTCTTCCTTTTTCCCTCTTCCTTCTTCCCTCTTCCTTTTTCCTTCCTCTTCCATCCATCCCCTGAACGCCTCGATCTCCGCCAGCTCCCGCCTAAACCACGGGTCGTACGTCGTCGCGTCGTGGTACTTGAGCGGGGCCTCCAGCGAGCGGACGGCCTTCAGGTACGCCTGCTTGAACGTGCGGCCGATCGCCATGACCTCGCCGACCGCCTTCATCTGCGTGCCGAGGGCCGTCGACGCGCCGGGGAACTTCTCGAACGCGAAGCGCGGAATCTTCACGACGACGTAGTCGAGCGTCGGCTCGAACGCCGCGAGCGTCTCGCCCGTGATGTCGTTCGTGATCTCGTCGAGCGTGTAGCCGACGGCGAGGAGCGCGGCGATCTTCGCGATCGGGAAGCCCGTCGCCTTCGACGCGAGCGCGGACGACCGGGAGACGCGCGGGTTCATCTCGATGATGATGCGCCGACCCGTCTTCGGATCGACCGCCCACTGCACGTTCGAGCCGCCCGTCGCGATGCCGATCTTCCGGAGGACGGCGATCGAGTCGTCGCGCATCGCCTGGTACTCGCGGTCGGTCAGCGTCTGGATCGGCGCGACGGTGATCGAGTCGCCGGTGTGCACGCCCATCGGGTCCATGTTCTCGATGGAGCAGACGATGACGGCGTTCCCGGCCCTGTCGGCCATGACCTCCATCTCGAACTCCTTCCAGCCGATCAGCGACTCCTCGATCAGCACCTCCGTGTTGAGCGAGGCCTCCAGGCCGCCCGTCACGATGCGCGTGAACTCGTCCGCATCGTGCGCGATGCCGCCGCCCGTGCCGCCGAGCGTGAAGCCGGGGCGGATGATGAGCGGCCACGTGCCGATCGCCTCGGCGACCGCCCGCGCCTCGTCCAGCGAATGCGCGCTGCCCGACTTCGGCAGGTCGAGGCCGAGCTCGCGCATCGCCGCCTTGAAGAGCTGGCGGTCTTCCGCGCGCGCGATGGCGTCCGCCTGCGCGCCGATCAGCTCAACGCGGTAGCGGCGCAGGATGCCCGCCCTGTCCAGCTCCATCGCGAGGTTGAGCGCGGTCTGCCCGCCCAGGGTCGGCAGCACGGCGTCCGGCCGCTCGCGGCGGATGATCTCATGAAGCGAATCGACGGTCAGCGGCTCGACGTACGTCCGGTCGGCGCGCTCCGGATCGGTCATCACCGTCGCCGGGTTGGAGTTCACGAGAATGACCTCGTAGCCCTCCTTCTTCAGGGCCTTCACGGCCTGTACGCCCGAGTAGTCGAACTCGCAGCCCTGCCCGATGACGATCGGCCCCGCGCCGATGATCAGAATCTTCCGGATGTCGGTACGTTTCATATCAGAGGTTTGATTGCAAATTCCATGCCATGAATTCGGCCGGCGGGATCCCGTCCGCATCGCCACCCGGCTGTTTCACGCGATGTAAACCGGGCGGGCCGCGTCTTACAGATTCTTTCCTTCGCGCTTCACGCGACGAGGTCACGTTTCAGGAAAGCCGTCCGCGCCAGCAGGATGATCAGGAGGCCGACAAGGTAGAACGCGGCAAGCGACGCCATCGAATAGGACATGTCGCCGTTGAACGCCTTCGCGATCCACGGCAGGACTGTCGAGGACAGCGAGCCGAAGAGGAACGCGATGCACATCATGATGCCGACGCCCGAGGCGTGGTAGCGCGGATTCACGACGTCGAAGAACGAGGCCATGAAATTCGAGTCGTAGACGCCGCGGAAGACGCCGAAGCCGAACATCGCGACGCAGCAGAGGAGAAACGACGGCGTCATCGCCATCCAGACGATGAACGGGATCGCGAGGCCGAGGCCGACCATGCCGAGTTCGAGTCGGATGCCCGGACGGCCCTTCACAAGGCGGTCGCCGATGCGGCTGCCGACCAAGATGCCGACGATTGCGCCAAGGTAGTGCCACAGGACGGCGTGAAGCCCCGCCCACTGCTTCAGGAACGGACAGGCGTCGAGGAACGAGCCCTGCAGGTGCGACGGCATCCAGTTCTTGAAGCCGATGTCCACATAGATCATCATCGCCAGGCCCAGCGCGACGCACAGCGCCGTCGGCTTCGCGAAGACGGCCGCGCACGCCTCGCGGATGCGGGGCTTGTCGTCAGGGGACGGCTCACCGAATTTCCTCCCCCCTCCTTCTTCCTTTTTCATTTCTTCCGGCTTCGTGTTGCGCAGGAAGAACGCGAGCGCGACGGCCCACGCGAGGCCGAGGCCGCCGAAGATCCAGAACGGCAGCCGCCAGTGGTCGCCGCCCTGGCCCGCGAGGTAGCCCGCGAGGCCGCCGCAGCCGACGATGCCGATGTACAGGCCAAGCTGGAGGATCGACATCGCCGTCGCGCGCGAGTCCCTGTGGAGCTGCGAGACGAGCGAGCTCGCCGACGGGTAGTAGAAGGTCTGGCCGAGGCCGTTCAGGATGCCGTACGTGACGATGAGGACCCCGACCGACGCGACGAAGCCGGACGCGAAGATGCCGAGGCAGAAGACAGCCACGCCAATCGTCACCATCCACTTGCGGTTGAAGAGGTCGGCCGTCAGCCCCGCGAACGGCACGCAGATGCCGTAGGTCATCGCGAAGACCGTGCCGACGACGCCAATCGCCACCTTGTCGATGCCAAGCGAGCCGCAGATCGCCGGAACGGACGGCCCGAACAGCTGGCGCGTCCCCTGCTGGAGGAAAAAGGCGACCCACAGCAAGGCGAGCGCCGTCCACTTGTAGTCAAGTCTCTTCATGCGCGTATTATACCATATCAGCGGCCGACCATATCAGCGGTCGACACCGCGCGTCAGGCTGGCTATGCTGACGCGGACGGACGACGACGCGCCGGCGTCCGTCGCGCAGGAGATGACGTGCCGCCCTTCCGCCATTTCCAGCGCGAACGGGTCGAGGCCGACCGATTCGCCCTGCGGCCTGCCGTCGAGAAACCACCAGAGCCGCACCGTGCGCGCGAGGCCGACGACGCGGCAGACGATCCGCTGCTGCGCCAGCCCGGGCACGAGGCGGAAGACCGTTCCGTCCGCCGGCTGGGCGATCGTCAGCGCCTCCGCCGTCGGCGCGTGGCGGCTGCACCGGATGTCCGGCGTGCGGCCGCGCAACGCGCGCCCCGTCTCGGTCGCCGTGCAGCCCGGCCCCGCCGGCAGCCCCGTCCGTGCGCAGACCGTCCGCAAGACGACCTCGCGCGGCGCGGCGAACCACGGGCCGTCGTTGCGCGGATACAGGGCGCGGGCGATCTGCCAGCACGGCGGCGCGCTCGCCCGCAGCCCCACGAGCGTTTGGTCGCCGAAGCCGCCGGACTTGTGCCCGCACCAGACGCCGACCACGTACTGCGGATTCCACGCGACCGTCCAGGCGTCCCGGAACGCCGCGCTCGTGCCGGTCTTCCAGGCGAACCGCGCCGTCTCGACGTCCGCGACGTGCCCGAGTGCGGGCAGGCTGCGCGCGTCGCCGCCGAGCATCTCCGAGACGAGGAACGACGCCCCTTCCGAAAACACGCGGACGCCCGCGTCCGCCGCCGCGCCGGGCGTCGCCGTCGGCGGCCGGTAGACGCCGCCCCGCGCGAGCGTCGCGTACGCCGCCGCCAGCTCCACGAGGCTCACCTCGACGTTGCCGAGCGCCATGCCGAGGCCGTAGGAGGCGTCGCCGGCGTCGAGATGCCGAAACCCCAGCGCGCGCAGCGCCGTGCCGAAGTCGGACACGCCGACCCGGCTGAGCAGCTGCACGAACGGGATGTTGAGCGACAGCACGAGCGCGTCCTGCAGCGAGACGAGTCCGCGAAACCGCGTGTCGAAGTTCGACGGACGGTAGCCCTGATAGGCCTGCGGGACGTCCCGAAGCCGCGTCTCGGGCGTCACGAGCCCCCGGTCGAGGGCGAGGGCCGCCAGGAACGGCTTCAGCGTCGAGCCCGCCGGGCGCGCCGTCCCGGCCGTGTTCACCTGCCCGCCGTCCCGCGCAAAGTAGTCGCCGCTGCACGCGAGCGCCACCACCGCCCCGTCGGCCACGCGCAGCACGACGGCGGCGGACGAATAGCCGCCCGCGCGCGCCGTCGCGTCGACCGCCTCCTCGCAGAGCCGCTGGACGTCGGCGTCGAGCGTCGTCACGACGTCGCCGCCCCGGCGTGCGCCCGCGCGCCCGCCGCGAGGCAGCTGCGTCTGCGCCCAGTCGCAGAAGAACGGATGGCGAAACGGACGCGGCGCACGGCAGACGACGGGCCTCACCGACTGCGCCGCCGCACGTTGCGCGTCGCTGACGAGGCCCAGCTTGTGCATCCGGTCCAGCACGTACGCGCGCCGCGCGAGCGCCGCGTCCAGCGCGCGGTCGGGGCGGAACCGCGACGGCGCCTGCACCATGCCCGCGAGGCACGCCGCCTCGCCGAGCCCCAGCTCCTTCGCGCTTTTGCCGAACCACCCCTGCGCCGCCGCCTCGATGCCGACGAAGTTCGAGCCGAACGGCGCACGGTTCAGATACTGCGAAAGGATCCACAGCTTGTCCTTCCGGCGCTCCATCTTCAGCGCCTTGACCGCCTCGACGCATTTCCACCACAGGCTCTTCGGATGCGGCTCGAGGAGACGCACGGTCTGCATGGTGAGCGTCGAAGCCCCGGAGACCCGCCGCCCGGTCGTGACGTTCTGGAACGCGGCGCGCAGCACGCTGAACGGACGCACCCCCCTGTGCGTCCAGAACGAGCCGTCTTCGGACGCGACAATCGCCTGCACGATCCGGTCCTGCGGATCGGCCCGGTAGAACGGACGGCAGTCCATGTCCTGCGCGCCAAGCGACACGCGCAGGACACGCCCCGCCGCGTCGCGCAGGACCAGGCCTCCCGCGTACTCGTCCGCGCCCGCCTCCGTCCAGCCGATCGCGCACCAGCAGATGGCGAAGCCGACGGTCGCCAGCGCGCCGACGGCGAGGAGCGCGCGCACCGTCCGGCGGACGGCGCGCCGGAATGGCCTGGCGCCGCTCATGGGGTGACGCGCACGCGGCCGGGCGCCGTCTGCGCGAAGACTTCAGGGGCGTACATCGCCTCGACACGGACGCCCGGCAGCGTGAAGTCGCCCGCCGAGACGACGCGCACGGCGTAGGCGAACGTCGCCGCGCCCGCGCCGTCGGACGCCGGGCGCAGGGTCATCGGGCGGGAAAAGACAAGCAGGCGGTCGTCCCGCGCGTCGTGACGCAGCACCCAGTCCGTGCGCCCGTGGCCGAAGCGCTTGCTGAACGCCGCCGCGACTTCCATGCGCTCCGGCTCGAAACAAGCCGGCAGCAGGTCCTGGACCACGAGGTCGGTGACGGCGAACGTCCGGTCTGCCGCCAGCGTGATCTCGCCGACCAGCAGGTCGCCGCGCGCCAGGCGCGCCTTGGCGAGGTCGACCG